>DASTET010000805.1:0-6326 GCA_035709445.1 Blastocatellia bacterium
ATTCCCATGCCCGGCAGAATGACCATCGCCAACATGGCCGTCGAGGCGGGGGCGACAAACGGGGTCTTCGTCCCCGACAAGATACTGGAGGATTACCTGGCGAGCCGAGAGAAAGCCGGTTGGCATATCAGCTCATTCGACATGCAGGCTCAGGATTGGAAAGAGTGGTTGTTCCCTGATCCCGAGGCCCGATATGTGGAGCAGCTTGAGATCGACGTAGAGGCTCTGCCGCCGCTTGTCGCGCTACCGGGGAGCCCCGCCAACGTGGTCGCCGTCGATGAGGCGGAACCGAGCCGCGTCGATCAGGTATTCATAGGCTCCTGCGCGGGCGGGCGGCTCGAAGATTTTGATCTCGCGGCCCGCATCCTGCGCGGAAAGCGCCTGCCGTCCAGGTGCCGGCTGGTTGTCACACCTGCCAGCGACACGATTTATAAAGAGTGCCTGGCCAACGGTATTTTTCAGACCCTCGCCGACGCCGGGGCCATTATCACCAATGCCTCCTGCGGAGCGTGCGGGGGCATCGATAAGGGCCTGATAGGGGCCGGGGAGGTCTGCGTTTCGACTTCGAATAGAAACTTCCGCGGACGTATGGGATCACCCGACGGACTCATTTACCTGGCTTCGCCGCTGACGGCCGCGGCTTCAGCCCTGGCCGGCAGGCTGACCGATCCCAGAGAAATGCTGGAGGAATCCGCGTTCGGCAATAGCCTGCCGATTGCCTGAAACGGCCAGCCGAAATCGCGGCACCCCTACTATGATTATTAAAGGCAAAGCTCTCGTGATGGGCGACAACGTCAACACGGACGTATTGCATCCTTCGAGGTTCTTCTCTCTCGACAATAGCACGGTGCGCGCGGGGTTTCTGCAAGCGGCAGAAGGCTACGAGCAGATGGGCAGAAGCGACCTGTCGAACCATATCGTTATAGCAGGCGACAATTTCGGCTGCGGCTCGAGCCGCGAGACGGGCGCGCGCGTATTCTTGCTTGCGGGGGTCCGCGCGATTGTCGCGCGCTCGCTCGCCCGCATCTTCAGTCGCAACCTGCGAAATCTCGGCCTGCTCGCCATCGAATGCCCGTCCCTTTCGATCTTGCCTGAGGCGGGCTCTGACGTAGAGATCGACCTCGCGACGTGGTCCATCGATATTCGCTCGATGGAACAGAGGCTGCCTCTATTGCCGCTCGATCCTTACTGGCAGGCAATACTGAGAGCCGGTGGACTGGTGCCGTTCATTCAGAATGATCAGGGGTTGCGCCCGAAGGTTGACCGATGACCTGCGCAAAGAACAAGTCGAGAGATGATTATGATGACGATGTCATCGTCATAGGCAATGGCCCCGCCGGCCTGGCCGCCGCGATCCGCGTGCGGTGGGTCAAAGGATACTCCGTCTTTCCATGCTCGGTCACAGTCATAGGCGCGGGCCCCTTGGGAGGTCTGTTGCCGTGGGGAGGCGCGATCCTGACCGGGCCGAGCTGGGCGTTCAAGGGAGAAGAGCTCTTACAGCGGCTTCTCGACGACGTGAAGCGTTTTTCCATTCCCATTATCACGGGCGAGGTGGTTTCGGTTCACCGTGAGGGCGATTTTTGGGTCGTTCAAGGGGATGGGTTTGCCCCCAGGCGCGCGCTCAGCGTCATCCTCTCGTCGGGCTTCCGCGCCGTCGGCAATGAAGCGGCATATTTTCAGAAGGGCGTCTATATCACCTTCAAAGGATACGATTACTTTCCCACCATCATCAACGAGGCGGTCGCGCACAGCAATGGCAACGGCCTGGTTGTGGTCGGCAACAGCTATACCGAGTTGCTGTTGCCGCTTTTCGAGGGCGTCGCCGAGAGGGCGTCCGGCCTGACTTTTCTGTTGGATGTGGGCACACGTCGAAGGACCGACGCCCGCTTCCCCGGCCAGCTCCTCGCGGGAAGGTTGATAGAGGTGTCGCGCGAAAGCGAAGACGGCTCTTGCAATGGCGAAGTATTCAGCATTGTCGCCAGAGAGCCGGGCGGCTCTTTGAAGAAGATGCGATGCGGCGCCATCCTCCTCGACTACAGCGCATTCGAGCATACGCCCTCTCCGTTTACGATGGAAGGGACGCTCCTGCCGGGTGACAACGTCCTGCTTACGGTAGAACGCGACGACAGAGGATTTGTACTCGTCGACCGCTTTATGGCGACTTCCGCGCCCGGTCTGTTCGCCGCAGGAGACGTGACAGGCAGGTATTCGTCGACTCTAATGGCGCTCGGCGACGGCGTCTGCGCGGGGTTCTCTGCCTATAAGTGGTCCTTCCGTGCAAAGTTCGGGCGCGATCCTCGCCTGTTCGCCTATTCGCCATCGAATGAAGTCATCACGCGGGGATCGAGTGACCTGCCTGAAGTGACCCACCTGGCGCGTCCTAAACTCCTCTCATCTGAGAAGGAGTTCCTGGCCCTGTCTCGCGCTTCCGGTTTGAACCTCGAATGCGAATCGCTGCCCGATCTTCTGGATGGGAGGCATACTGTTGAAGAAGTATGCATGGAGCTGAAATGCGACATTGATGCGTTGATTGATCTCGTGGTGAATGCGTCAGCGAACAGGTTGATGACCGTTCACGTCCTATCGCGCGGCCTCAATAGCGAGAAGGAGGCCGCCCGGCCAGCCCGAGGCCATAGATACGAGGGAGCATGAGAGACGAGGCAGAGATCCTTTCAAAAAAGGTGGCCGGCTTTATAGACGCCGGGTACGGGGACGCAAGCGAGGATTCGGAATTTGAGGCGCTTGCAATGGAGATATTCGCTTTCCAGTTCCGCTCTATCGAGCCATACCGGAGGCTATGCGAGCGTCTGGGCAAGACCCCCGGTCGCCTGAAAGCCTGGCATGAGATCCCCGCCGTGTCCTGCAATTCGTTCAAGCACTTTTCCATGTTCGCCGGTCGGCCCGAGCAGATCGCCAGGACGTTTAAGAGCAGCGGAACAACTAGCGCTTCGAGTTGCAGCAAATCCCATTTTTCAAATGCGGGTCTCGAATTGATGAATCTGGCGATAGAGCAAAACGCCGCGAAGATGCTCTTCCCCGAAGGGCGACAAAGCAGGATACTCGCGCTCGCCCCCGCTCCGGATTGCGCGCCCGCATCAATCATGGTCTATGGAATGGGCCGCATCATCGACAGATTCGGACTTGAAGGCAGCGGGTTCTTGCTCGGAGCAGGCGGTATGGAGGTGGGGCGAATAATCTCTGCGCTCGAAGACTCTGCGGCGCAAGATGTTCCGGTGTCGTTGATCGGATCTTCCTTCGGGTTCGTTAACCTGTTTGACGCGCTTAAAGACGCAGGGCGCGAATTCGCCCTGGCCCCGGCGAGCCGGCTCATGCATGCGGGCGGTTATAAAGGGCGCAGCCGCGAGGTCGATCCTGATGAGTTTATCGAGATGGCTCGCTCGCTGCTGGGGTTGGCTCGCAAGCGTGTCATTAACCTTCTGGGCATGACGGAACTGGCGAGCCAGATCTACGACCATGTGTCGGAAAGAGATGAAGAGGTCGAACGCCAGTCGCCGATGCTTAGACCACCGGGAGCAAGGCGGGCCAAGCACCCGCCGCACTGGATGCGGACGTTGCTATTCGACCCCCAGCATACGGAACGCAACGAGGGGCCGTTCATAACAGCGGGGAACAGGGTGGGGCTGTTGCGACACTTTGATCTTGCGAATGTCGAGCGCCCTTTTGCTATCCAGACAGAGGACTTGGGATGTCGGGTGGACACACGCGAGGACACCGATACGAAGCAGGCCGGGCGAGGCGGTTTCGAAGTGCTGGGAAGAGCAAGGAGCGCAGAAGCCAGAGGTTGCTCGATCAGCCTCGAAGAGTTTTACAAGATGCAATCCGTCCAATGACACGTTCGGAGGAAAGGGAGAAACCTGATGTGGAATCTAGCCCGGGCTTGCTGGTTTCCGCCGGAGCTGGAAGACCGGCTCAAGCTCCCGAGCGACGGTCGAAGGAAGCTGGTCAGGCGGTATAGCAGGGATGATGACGAGGTAGATGTAGTCTTCGACATCCTCTCGCCTGATGCAGTCGAAATTGCGTGCTCGTTTCTCAGTGAGAGGCAATCCAGGGCCTTGCGCCAAAAGTCGGTGTATGACATCGCGCAGGTGCTCGACGTGGCCGCGCAGATGTGGCTCGATCCGGATTATGAGCTTCGGCGGCGGGCCATTCATCAGATAGCCCTCATAACCGGTTTCTCAGCCGAGATGGTGGCGCATTCGATTGACCTCGAACAGAAGAGCTCGCGATACCCGCACCTGATACAGGCTCTTTGCGACGAGCTTGGCGATCCGCTGTACCTGGATGGCTTCCGCGCAAACCGCAACCTGTGCGGGTTCAGCCGGGCGCATGGGCCCGGATTGATCGGCGCAATCTTCAGCTCCAACATACCGGCGCTGCCGCACCTTGAAGTGATGCGCGCTCTGCTCGTAAAGTCGGCTTGCCTGGGCAGAGTCTCAAGGAACGAGCCGGTATTCTTGAGCCTGTACGCGCAAACGCTTTACGAGCTGGACCCTGAACTGGCATCCTGCATCGCCGTCATCTACTGGGACCATGACGACCAGCCTTCTGAACAGGCATTCCTCAATGGCATAAACCACCTGGTGGCCTATGGAGGCATGGCGCAGATCGACAGGCTTTGCGCGATCAAGCCGCCGTCTTTGGAGGCGACCTGGCACGGACACAAGATCGGCTTGAGCTATATCACTCGCCAGGCCCTCACGAAGGATGCGGTCGAGGATATGGCCAGGAAAGTTAGCTATGACTTCTCCGTATTCGATGGCCATGCGTGTTTGTGCCCGCAGGTATGTCTGGTCGAGACGGGCGGAGATGTCTCGCCGGTGGAGTTTGCCGAACACTGCGCGAGGCAGATGCGCGCATGGGCAAATGAGTTGCCGCCAGGCCGCCAGGAGATTTCTGAAGCGTCAGGCAAATACCATCTCCGCGAACTCTATCTCTTGCGCGAATCCATGGGCGAAGCCGTCAGCGTCATCGATGCTCCGGCAGACCTCTCTTACATGGTCATACTGGAAGAGGGCGCACAATTCGAGGCAGCACCCGGCGGCAGGTTCCTGAAGATAGTGCCTGTAGCAGACTTTCTCCAGGCCGAACTCTACATGAAGCCTGCGCGAGGCTTTCTACAGAATGTGGCCCTTGCTGTCGGGCACAACGACGCGCCGGATTTGCGCGATCTCGGCTCCGTCTTCGCAGCATTGGGGGCCGCCCGCATCGTCCCGCCTGGAATCATGGGGACCCCTTCGATGACCTGGCACCACGATGGTATGGCCTGCCTTGGTCGGCTCGTGCGGTGGTGTGATTACGAGCTGCTTGAACCAGAGAATCTCCTCGACATCGATCCGGAGGCTTATCTTGAAGGTATAAAAACCCGATAGGGTCTAAATACCCATCCGGGTGATTGAACGGGGTATGCTCTAACGATAGAATCACCGCCTCAATCATGGGGACTATATACGGCTGAGATTGAAACGCGCTCTCAGGACTAATTGAAGGCTCTTTTTACGACGCCTGCCGTTTGTTTTTCAAAGATCCTTGATGGATAAAGCCGAACTTGAGTCGCGCATTAGAATGCGTGACAAAACTACAGAGGAAGACCGATGAGCGTACTAGCGAAGTTTAATTGTCTCAAACGATCTCGAAAGGTGCTGGTCGGCCTGGCGGTGCTCGCGGGGATAGCGTTGTCCGCGCAAGATGCCCTCGCACAGGGTTGCGTGGCCTCACGTCAATCCGTGTGCATCAACGCGCCGAATACCCCTGACAGCGCATGGGCGGGTGGAGTCTTTTCGGGAGAATCGTGGCTGAGTCCCCGGCGGTGGCAGATGTCAGTCGACTATCGTTATTTTCACTCGCATCGCCATTTCGTCGGAACCGTGGAACAGACCCATCGCGCCGAGGAGCGCACCGAAGTCAACAACATCGTTCATTCGATCAACGTGGCTGCCACCTACGAGGTCAATTCGAGGCTCAGCTTCACGTTGAATGTCCCGATGTTCTTCTCTGACCGCTACAGGCAGAGCACCCCGGACATATTGACCGAAGCCAATGGCATCGGCGACATCAATCTGACGGGCCGGATGTGGCTGCTTCGCAACGCGAGCGAGTCGAGGCAGAATATCGCTTTTGGGGTCGGCGTCAAGCTCCCAACAGGCAGGTCTAACGTAATCGATACGGTCAACACGCCGGATGGTCCGGTGACGCGGGCAGTCGATCAATCTATCCAGCCGGGTGACGGCGGCTACGGGTTGACGTTGGAGTTCCAGGCCTATAAGGGAATCAAGAGCGCCGTGGCGTATGCTTCCGGGTTATACTTG
>DASTET010000806.1:0-5942 GCA_035709445.1 Blastocatellia bacterium
TCACGGACCGGCGCGGGAATGATGTAAAGCGCGAGCAGCAGCCTCCAGAAGCCTCCGAGATAAGAGGCTACCTGAAGCGCCCCATCCGACTTTATGAAAACGCGCTCCGCGCCATCATCCGACCTTGTGACGAGCACGAGCGAATCGACATTCTCAAGCGAAGGGTGACGCGATTTTATCGCCTTTGCATACTCGCTCTGCAAGGCGGCAAACCGCATCGTGCCGCGCCTGTCCCTGTCGATAATGAACTGTACGGTCCTGTTGCAGAACCCGCATACCCCGTCGTAAAGCAGTACCGGATGATCTGTCGTCAGATCGCTCATACTCAAAGAATGCTAAAGCCCGCGCAACGAAGCAAGGATTCGGCGTGGCCGCGCAGGGGCTGTATGTGAATCTACCACAACCTCGCTTTGAATAGAGAATCCCTTGCCGTCAAAGACAGGATAACCGCAGCGGGCGCGGAGGACCGCAGAGGTATGTTCTTTCTCTGCGATTCACTGTGACCCGGCATTGACTCTCCTGATTCAACTTTGATATAGGTTTCGCCCAAAGGAGTACCGCTATGCGAATGCCCAGGTTCCTCATTTCACTTCTCGTATTTACGTTCTTTTCAGTCCTGGCGACAGACCCGGTCTGTCTTGCGCAATCCGGCCAGGGAGAGCGCGCGCCTCAGATCGATGTCGGATCGCTTCTTGCGGGGACCGGCTACAAATATGAAGAGGTAAGAGAAGGTCTGTGGAGAATTAATGGATTACCAAACCATGGAAAGCACGTGAAGAGCCTTATCATGTACCTGGAGCCCGGCCGGTCCAACAGTGTTCTTAGACTCAGCCTGCCCCTCGGACTTCTTAGGGACCCTGTGGAAACAACGGAATTCAAGGAAAAGGTGAATGAATTAAACGAGAAGAAAAAACCGACGCAGTTTCTTCTATTGAAAACGGCGCTGTATGCGGTCACAGACCTGCCCACTGATAATCTCGACAGGGATAGAGTCTTAAAAGCTATTGAAAGACTGGCGAATGACGCGGATCAATCTTTCAACGATCTAAGGAAGTTCTTAAGGATAGTGGGCGAGGAGAGCCTGGGGCCTGGGTCGGGAGCCGGTATAGGTACAGGTTCTGGCCCTGGCGGGTCGGTCAAGCCGCCGGTCCTTCCTATTCCAGATACTCCCGGTAATCCCGGGGGTAATGTGGCCAGGAGCGTCGATAGCAGACCGGTACCGTTAAATAGAGTTCAACCTTCTTACACCGAGAAGGCTCGACAAAACGGCGTTCAAGGGGCTGTTCGTATGAGGATGCTTATAGATGAGACAGGAACAGTGAAGAATATAATAGTTGTCAGGGGCCTTCCGGATGGACTTAATGAAAAAGCAATCGAGGCAGGTTATAGGATGAAATTCAGACCCGCAATGAAGGACGGTAAGCCTGTTGCTTTTTGGATTGTAGCCGATGCGGAGTTCAATTTGAGATAGGGCCGGATTCGCCGCGTTCCAACCAGTCGCTCACGATTACGCCCGACTGTTTTTAGCCTGTCCCAGACCACGAAAGCCGCGCTCGTGGGCGAAGACTATCGCCTGGGCGCGCGTCCACACGCCGAGCTTATCGAAGATATTGGAGACGTGATTGCGGACCGTCTTTTCGCTGATCGATAGGCGCTCGGCTATCTGCGCATTGCCGAGACCCTCAGTGATAAGCGCCAGCACCTCTCGCTCGCGCGGGGAGAGAGAGGTAAACGCAGAGTCCTCGCCGCGAGCCTGGCCCTTGAGCCCCACAAACTCCAGCACCTCATCGCAGAATCGCTCCCAGGCCGGCTCGGTCTCAAGGAGGATATGGTTCTTCGAGTCAAGCTCGATGAACTGAGCGCCCGGAATCCCGGCGGCGAGAATGTGCCCTTCTGCAATCGGGATCACGTCGTCGTCGCGCGAGTGGAGCACGAGCGTCGGCGCCCGGACTTTTCCGAGCAGGGCGACGACATCGATCGTAGACCGCGTCTCGAGGAGTCGGGCCGCATTCTCGGGAGACGTGGTCTTCCGGCAGAGCTCGTTGAACCAGCTTATCTGCTCATCGGTCGCCCCCGGGACGAACCGCGACGTGAATACCTGGCGGAAGGCGGGATTATCCTTGCCCCACCCGAGACGAGTCATATCTATGAGCGCCCGGTACAGGCGGTCTTTGTCCGGGTCGCCACGGCGATACGTCCCACGGGCGTAGGCGCCGTAGAGCACAAGATGTGAGACGCGCTCCGGATGCCTCACGGCATAGGCGATACAGGCTGCCGCCCCCTGAGAGATGCCGAGCAGCGCGAACGGCTCCTGAGGATCAGCTGCCGCGATCACGGCCTCCAGATCCTCAACCCATCGCTCGAATGAGAGGTCGCCGACATTCCAGTCGGTCATCCCGCAGCCTCGCTCATCGTGACGAATGAAGCGGAAGTTGTCGCTGAAGAAGTGTATCCAGTGCCGCCAGACAGGGCTCTCCCATTCGTATTCGAGGTGGGTCATCCAGTTCGCGGCCTTGATCAGCACAGGCCCCGTACCCGCCTCGGCCCATGCGATCTGGACTCCATCCTCGGTGCGGACATACCGGATTCGCTGGTTGGCCCTCTTCATCGTCAAACGTCGCCTCCCACGCCCTGATGGGACATTCGTCCCGTGTGAGCGCCACGAAGTATACCCAAACCGGGACGAAACTCCCATAGCACGGCAACCCCGAAAGCCCCATTATATGCGAGTGAAGAATGAAGCTATCGGCAGAAATGGAGATATCATCATGCTCAAGCGAATACTGCTTTTTGCCTATGGAAGCCTCAGCTATCTGATCTTTCTGGGAACGTTTCTTTACGCCGTCTGTTTCGTCGGCAACTTCGGCGTCCCGACGTCGCTCGACGGGCCGTCGAGCGGGCCTCTCGGGGCAAGTCTCGCGATCGACGCAGGGCTGCTGGCGCTCTTCGCCGTGCAGCACAGCGTGATGGCCCGCAAATGGTTCAAGGCGTGGTGGACGAGGATAGTTCCGAAGCCGGTCGAACGCTCCACCTACGTGCTCTTCTCAAGCCTCGCCCTCATCCTCTTGTTCACCGAGTGGCGTCCGCTGGGCGGCGTGGTCTGGTCGGTCGAGGACCCTGTCGGGCGGCTCGTGCTCTGGGGGCTGTTCGCTTTCGGCTGGGGGCTGGTTCTGGCCTCTACATTCCTGATCAATCACTTCGACCTGTTCGGCCTGCGTCAGGTATGGCTGTACCTGTTAAACCGGCCCTATAACACCCTGCGGTTCGCGACCCCCGGACCATACCGGCTGGTGCGACACCCGCTCTACGTCGGATGGCTCTTCGCTTTCTGGATGACTCCGTCGATGACGCTCGCGCACCTTCTCTTCTCGGTTGCAACGACCGTCTACATAGTGCTGGCGATCCGGTTCGAGGAAAGAGACCTGGTCCGCGAGCACGGCGCGGCCTACGAGGAGTACCGCCGGTCGGTGCCCATGCTCGTACCCTTCACCGGCAGACGCGTGACCGGTCCCGGTCGCGAAACCGTCGAGGCAATGGCCAAGGAATCTAACGCCTGAGGTGTGCATAACAGACTTGAGATGCAACTCTCTGCAATAGGTGTGGGCAGCCTCGTCGCGCTCATGCTTTCAGTAAATCACTTTAACCAATTCCATCAGGAGGAAACTATGAAAACTCTTCGCATAACAATAATGCTAGTTGCAGTCTGCTCCATGCTAATCGGCAGCGCGCCGATGGCCGCTCATAATCCATCTGTCCTGGCCGTCGGCAAGAACAACATGTCGGCCATCACCCAGCGAGAGCTGGCGCAGGCGCGCAGGGCGACTGCCAGGTATCACGACATCGAGCAAGCCGAAGCCGACGGCTATGTCAACTTCAATCTCTATGAATCAGGGGAAGGATTTCACTACATCAAGTTCTCGCTGATTGACGATAAATTCGATCCTGCACAGCCGGAGATGCTGCTTTACTCACCCGTACCGGGCGAGGACCGAATCGAGCTTGCAGGTGTGGAGTACCTTGTCCCGCTCTCTTCCTCGCCCAACCCGCCGGAAGGCTTTACTGGAAACGCCGACCAGTGGAGAAGCGACATGGAAGGGTTCGGCCTGTGGGAGCTTAACGTCTGGATATGGCTGCACAACCCGAATGGCGTGTTTGCTGACCGCAACCCCCGCGTGCCGTAGCTCGGTGAATGATGCGGGGTCAAGCTATAGGAGATTCTAACCGGCGGGCATGTGGCTACAGATTAATCCCGCGACACTGGTTAGTCATCCTCTAGATACCAGCCTCCGACAAAGCAGGGCGCGCTTTAAAGGCGCAAAAGGAGACGTCGCCATGAATATTCGTATAACAAAACTTTCGGCCTTCTTCATAGTGGCGGCAGGATATGCGCTGTTTACGCTCGCCCCGCAGACCTCTGCCGATAGCCGCAATAACCTCAACCAGCAACTTGAAGTTGTCCTCGCTGGTTTTGGCTTTACCGGCAGGATTGAGTCCACGCTTGAGCAGCGACTCGGACGTCGCATAGACAACCAGCTCGCGGACCTCGGAAGGCTACTCTTTTTCGACACCGTTGGAGGGCTCAACAACGATAATAATTGTTCAGGCTGTCACTCACCAACAAACGGTTTCGGCGATACACAATCCATCGCCATCGGGGTTGATAACAACGGCATAGTGGGACCGAGTCGCGCTGGCCCCCGCAATCAACGTCGCACGCCGACGGTTGTTAATACCGCTTTCTACCCGACCTTGATGTGGAACTCGCGCTTCGCCTCTTTGTCGAACGACCCGTTCGATAACAGCGGTGGTTTTCTGTTTCCACAGCCCGAGGGACTGATGCTCTCTTATCTGCCGCACCTGCTGGTTGCCCAGGCATTCATTCCGCCGACCGAACGGGTTGAGGCGGCGGGCTTCAGTTTCCCCGGCGATAACTTCGACATTCGCGACGAGGTTTTGAGACGGATCAACAGCGTCCCTGAATACAGAAAGCGATTCGGCAAGTTATTCCCTTCGGTGCGTGCTGGCGGCCCGATCACGTTTGATATGTTTGGTCTGGCGATAGCTGAATTTGAGTTCACGCTTGCATTTGCCGACGCACCCATAGACCGATTTGCGCGAGGGCAACCGAATGCTTTGACCGACGACCAGAAGAGAGGGGCGCTGCTCTTTTTTGGCAAAGCGCGGTGTGTCGAATGCCACAGCGTTTCGGGCCAGTCCAACGAGATGTTCAGCGATTTTGCTCAGCACGCCATCGCAGTCCCGCAGATCGCTCCCTTCGCGGGCAATGTAATGTTCGACGGCCCGGATCAAAACGAGGATTTTGGCCTGGAGCAGGTCAGCGGCAACCCGGAAGACCGTTATAAATTTCGGACCTCGCCGATCCGCAACGTCGCGCTTCAGCCTACCTTCTTCCACAACGGGGCCTTCACAAGGCTGGAGGATGCGGTGCGGCATCATCTAGATGTTTTCACATCAGCGCGAAACTATAGTCCGGTCGCTGCCGGTATAGCCGCTGATCTGACCGCGCCAATGGGCCCTATCGAGCCCGTACTTGAGCGTGTCGATCCGATTCTCCATACGCCGATTATTTTGACCGATGAAGAGTTCAGCCAGCTCGTCGATTTCGTACGCAACGGGCTGCTGGATCAACGAGCAAAACCGGAGAACCTGCGAAGGATGATTCCAAGGTCGGTCCCAAGCGGCTTTCCTGTGCTTCGATTCGAATAGGCAAATTTGAACCGGGATACCGCTGGTGAAATGGAGTGAAGATAATGCGCAAAGAGAAATAACCGCGGAGTAACGCAGAGATACGCAGATGGCTGAGTTATCACTCTGCGTATCTTCTGCGGCGACCTCATTTTTATGCCCGGTCGAGGGCCTCTTGCAGAGCCGCCTTAGCAAGTAGTCTGGTTGAGTCCAGAAGAGGCACCTCAACATCTTCC
>DASTET010000807.1:0-3071 GCA_035709445.1 Blastocatellia bacterium
AGAGCGGCAGGTTGTCAATCGCAGCCTCTTCAACTATGTCTCGCTCAGGCGCCGTTACACTTGCCGGCAGATCTTCCGGTGTCAGAATATCTCCTCTTCCCATAGTCAACGCATGCTCGACCGCGTTTTCAAGCTCTCTTACATTTCCCGGCCACGTGTGAGTCATCAGTATTCGCATCGCATCATTGTCGAATCGGCGTGACGGCTCGCCGTGCTGACTGGCAAATTTTTGCAGAAAGTGATGCACGAGAAGCGGGATATCTTCCCGGCGGTCTTTCAGGTCGGGCAGTCGCACGGGCACGACATTGAGTCGGTAAAAAAGGTCCTGCCTGAATTCGCCACGCTTGGCTGCCTCCTCGAGGTCCTGGTTGCTCGCTGATACAAGCCTTATATCGATAGGGATATTCTCACGACCACCAACCCGGCGCACAATCCTCTCCTGCAGGACCCTCAGGAGCTTCACCTGGAGGTTGGCCGAAAGCGTGTTTATCTCGTCGAGAAAGACCGTCCCACCCTGGGCCTCTTCAATCAAACCGCGCCGCGTCTCGTGCGCGCCAGTAAAGGCCCCTTTCTGATGCCCAAACAGCTCCGATTCCAGAAGTGTCTCTGGAATCGCCGAGCAGTTTATAGGCATAAAAGGCGCATCCCTTCTATCAGAGTTATAATGAATCGCTCTCGCGACCAGCTCTTTTCCCGTGCCGGTGGATCCTATGATAAGAGCCGATGCGTCTCTGCGAGCCGCGATCCTCTTGATCACCTCGAAAAGCTGTTGCATGGGCTTGCTGCGGCCCACTATGTTTGAGAAGTTATACCTCTCGCGTACCTCCGCTCGTAGCTCCTTGACCTCGCGCCTCAGGCTTCGCCTTTCGAGAGCCTTCTCTACCGTGATCGCAAGTTCATCTAGCTGAAAAGGCTTGCCGATATAGTCCTCAGCGCCGAGCTTCATAGCTTCAACCGCTGATGAGATCGAGCTGAAGGCCGTCATTATAATCACTGCGACCTCGGGCCAATCAACTCTTATTCGTGCAAGCAATTCAAGCCCGCTGATACCGGGAAGCTTTATATCCGTAATCACCAGCGCGTAATCCCGCTCTTCCAATCTGGCTATCGCCTGTTCGCCATCCTGCGCCGTGTCTACCTGATACTGCCTATCCGTAAAAAACGTGACCAGCAGCTCGCACATTGGCGCTTCATCTTCCACGATAAGTATTCGTTGACCTGTATTTCTCATGATGCATCACACTCCATGACACGCCCCGTCGCATGCTTGCCCCTGGGAAGATATATTGCAAACCCGACACCAGTCTCAGGCATACTCACGGCCTCAAACCGGGCCCCAAAACCATTTAGAATCTCCTTTGCCAGCGATAAACCCATTCCCGCCCCCTCTGTGTCTTCGTCTGCCGAGAGAAAGGGGTGGAAAGTCTGCGAGAGGTCTATGCCTTCACCGAGTCTGTCGGACCCTCTAATAGAGATCCTGGTAAAATCCTTCTCCGTACAATCCTCGCCCAGCTCGATCTCAATAGACCCTTCCGGGCCTACCCTCTGAGAAGCATTCAGCAGAAGATTAAAGATTGCCTGTCGTAAACGTGGAGCATCCCCATAAACTAGCGGGGGCTCACTCTTGCATAAAAGACTCGCCTGCACTCGCGACTTCCTGAGATGATGACCCATCAAATCTATCGTCTCCCCGATAAACCCCTTAAGACCGATTGCATCGATGCGTCCCTGTGACGGGCGCGCGAGATCGAGCATCTGCTTTATGAACTCGGATATGCGCCTCGTTTGATTAAGTATCGTCGTGAGCTCTTTGTAGCCTGCTCCATCCGGCATTGTCCTCATCAGCAGATACTCGGCATATCCGGAAATGATGTTTAAGGGTGTCCCAACATCGTGGGCAATTCCGTTTATCATCTGCCCCAGCGTAGTAAATCTCTCTGCCCACAAAGACTGGCCTCTAGCCTTTTCCTTTTCAGTCACATCCCGCATCAACCGGACATACCCCGTCACGTCACCCCTATCATTGAGCAGTGGCGAGATATAAACGCTAAAGCTAGAATCGCTCATCATCATTCTTGTTTCAGCCTGCGCGGGCCGCCGATTCATTACGACTTCATCATGAGGACAAAATGTCCCACCATCGTGAAATATCTCCTGACAGCTTAGGCCAACGAGCCCTCCTGATCTCCGCCCGTAAAGTTTCTCTGCTTGCTCATTCGCCCAGCTTATTTGACCGGAACTGTTGTGAATCGTTATCGCATCAGGAATAGCATTAAACACCCTGTCCCATTCTTCTGGCTTTAACATAGCTTTCCCATTCTGCCGTTCAAAAACCTCTTCCCACTAAACGCCCTGATAATAAGACCCTGGATCCGATTGACTTGGCGCTTAACCCAGCAAAGAGCATTCCACCCCATCAAAGCTCAAATTTGGACTGAAATGCCCCATCCAAGCCTGAATTATGCTGGACCGCTTGATTTAGTGCTACGATAGTGTCTCAAACTTGTAACCTAAATGCGACAAAAAAGTATATCACATGGGGTGAGGCTCATTAAAACCAGGAACAAAAAAGGAGGGCCATAAGGCCCTCCTTTTTTCTGTGAAAAGTACAGAGAGGGAGACCCGTGGTCTCCCTCTCTGGCTAAAGGTTATTGTTGAGTCGGGCAACGCTCATTGCACTGGAACGGCTCGGATGCCGGCTGTCCTGGATTCGTTACCACGATCTGGCCAGGGATGGCACCACAGAGCCTGTTCCTTCTGTCGGTTATCCTTAGCCTCGTAAACGCATTGGTCTGCGTATCCAGGTCGAGGAACTTCACCTTCCGGGGTGAGAGTCCACCAACCGTCACTGCCGCTCCCTGTCTGAACCGCTGTCCTGTAACGACAAGCGTGAACTTGCCGTTATCGCTACGTGTCAGGTCGCAGCCTGTGACTTGAGCGACAGCCGGCCCACCATTGGGCGGAGGAGGAGTGGTTTGAGTCGTACAGGTGAACGTCACCTGTATGCCTTGCTCGTTTCCTAACGGACATCCCGCTGGCGCTCCCGCTGGCAACGCCGTCAGGTTCCGGCT
>DASTET010000808.1:0-2444 GCA_035709445.1 Blastocatellia bacterium
GCCCAAATACGATAAGGCTTTTCGCCACAGGGTCGCGGCTCGCCGAGCCCGAAGAGACCGAATCCGGACCGGAAGCGCATGCCCCGACGGAAGCCGGCGACGCCGAGACGCTCAGCGAGGGCGAGGCGATGGTCGAAATCAAGAGGCTGATGGGAGAGATAACCCGCACAATCGAGGAGGCTGCGAGAACAGCCGAGCCGCAGAGCAAATTCTCGATGTACCTGCGCGCCGGGCAGTTGAAGATTGCCGACCGCTTCCCTTTTCTCGACCCGTTCGGCGCCGAGTTCGAATACCTCGGCGGCGAGATCGCCTTCATAGGAAAAACGTCTACAGCAGAGTTCATCAAGGGGCTTACAGAGGCGCTCAAACTCGCAGTCACCGGCGTGGCCGAGTCGAGCACGCAACCGGCACGTCTTCGCAAGCACGTCGCAGAAGATTTGCGCCGTCTGCAATCACGCATCGGTACAGAGCTAGAACGGTTCGGCCTCCACGACTCTATCGACGAGATCGTAAGAGTCTAGCGAGTCTAGCGCGTGGCTTTAAAGACAGACATCGATTGAATCAGATAATGCAAAGTAGTCAGCACCGTCAGGAACAGGACGCGCCAGACTCGCGACTCGCTAGACGCGCTAGACTAAGCATTTGATCGCTTCAGCGAATGCCTCCGGCTCATCACCAAAACGGTCGATCCACTTCACGCCGGGCCAGGCCCGCCACCAGGTCAACTGCCGCTTAGCATAATGCCGCGTGTCGAGCTTCATCTGGTTTAGCGCGTCTTCGCGCGACCGCCTCCCCTGAATATACTCGACTACCCGCCGGTAGCCATGCGCTTGAAATGCCTTCGCATCAGGCGGAAACCCCGAAGCTATCAGAGATTGAACTTCCTCGATAAGCCCGCCTTCGAACATGCGCGAGGCGCGCTCGTTGATGCGGGCATAGAGCGAATCGCGCGGCGGTCGCAGCGCTATCACGCGAATGCGCGAAGCGAACTCGGGAGGGGCGGGCCGTTCGTGCTGGCTTTCGGAAATGCGGTTCCCGGTCTGAAAATAGAATTCGAGGGCGCGCATAGTGCGCGCCCAGTTGCGCGGGCTTATCCTTTCGGCAGCCTCCGGGTCGACTCTTGCGAGCAGGCGATGAAGATGCTCGGCCCCGCGCCGGTCGCGCAGCCGGGTCAGCCGGTCCCGCAAGCTCAAATCCGTCTTCGGCCCTTCGAACAGCGGTTGAACGAGCGCGCGAAGGTAAAAGCCTGACCCTCCGACAAGTATCGCAATCGAACCGCGCGCCTCGATCTCGAGTATCGTCTTCGCAGCAATCTCCGCATAATCGCCCGCCGTGAAGTTCTCCGTCGGCTCGACGATGTCGATAAGGTGGTGCGGGACTCCACGCTGCTGTTCGGGCGGCACTTTCGCGGTGGCTACATATATCCCGCGATAGACCTGGACCGAATCGAGGTTGATGATCTCTCCGCCCAGCGCGTGGGCTAAACGTATGCCTAGATCGCTCTTGCCGGAAGCGGTTGGGCCGACTATGACGGGGATCGGTTGCTCAGGGGTTGCAGGACTCTCCACCCGCAGATGTTAGCAAAAGCCTGAGGCCGAAGGCCAGGATACTCGTTATGGCAGCATAGGATTACTTTTATCCTCTGAGTCCTCTGCGGTTAATTGTTTCCGCCTCGCTTTCTATACCTTGACTTTCGGATTCTGAGCCTCGGCTTCCGGCGCAGCCTCGATCGGGCCTCCGGTCTCTTCGGGAGGCTTGGGGAACAGGAGCGAAAGCAGCACCGACAAGCTGATGACCCCTATGATTATGCCGAGCGAGATCGTGATCGGGAACTTGCCGTTGTATAGATCGTTAAGCCATACCATCTTGAGCCCGACGAAGACCAATACGACCGCAAGCCCGTACTTGAGCATGTAGAACTTGTCGACTGCGCCGGCAAGCATAAAGTACATCGCGCGCAAACCGAGGATGGCGAATATGTTCGAAGTGAAGACGATGAGCGGCTCTTTCGTCAGCGCGAATATCGCGGGCACGGAATCTACGGCGAAAATGATGTCGGTCATCTCCACGAAGAGAAGCGTGATAAAGAGCGGGGTCGCGTAAACCATACGCTTGCCGCGCACGAAGAAATTCTTTCCGTGCAATTCGTGAGTGACAGGCACCAGCCTCTTGAAAATCCGTATGACCAGGTTCTTTTCCGGGTGAATCTCCTTGTCCGGGACAAACATCATCTTGATGCCCGTCACAATCAGAAACCCTCCGAAGAGGTATATCACCCAGTGGTACTGCATCAGCACCGACCCGGCTGCGATAAACGCGGCCCTGAAGATCAGCGCCCCGAGTATTCCATAAAAGAGGATGCGGTGCTGGTACTTCGACGGGATGGCGAAATAGGTGAATACGAGGACGAATACGAATATATTATCGACCGAGAGCGATTTCTC
>DASTET010000809.1:0-2191 GCA_035709445.1 Blastocatellia bacterium
CGAGCATCCTGGTACTCTTCTTTTTTTCCGGCTGGGCGATTTTTATGAGCTGTTCTTTGATGATGCCATCATCGGATCGAAAGAGCTCGAAATCACGCTGACCGCGCGCCACCGCGAGCGAGGCACGCCAATCCCCATGTGCGGCGTACCATATCATGCTGCGAGCGGCTATATTGCCAAGCTCGTTCGAAAGGGGTACAGGGTCGCGATATGCGATCAGACGGAAGACCCGAAGAAGGCCACAAAGCTCGTCCGCCGCGAAGTAGTCAGGATCATCACGCCCGGCACAGCAATCGACTCTCAACTTCTGGACGCGAGAGAAAACAACTACCTCGCGTCCGTCTTCGGCTCAGGCCACGGAATGGCCGTCGCGTTTCTCGACCTCTCTACCGGCGAGTTCCTTGTCACAGAGTTCGGCGGCGACTCTTCGTGGCAACAGACGCTCGAACAGCTCGACAGCTTCGGCCCGCGCGAGATCATATTTCCGAAATCGCTTGAGCCGCTCTTCAAGACCGGCAGCAGCACAGCCGAGAGGGCGGAACAGGGACCGGAGCAGAACAGTAATTCCACAGGCGTGTTTGCTCTCTCCTCAAGCCAGCCCTCGCTCAACCCGCTCGACGAGTGGGAGTTTGCGTACCAGCACGCACGAGACCTGATGCTGTCTCATTTCGAGGTCGCATCGCTCGACGGCTTCGGGCTAGGGGGCCGCGACCTCGCCGTTACCGCAGCAGGGGCCGCGCTCCATTATGTCCGCGAGACTCAAAAGGCCGATGCCGCGCACATAACAGGCGTCTCGTTTTTCGAGCCGAACGAATACCTCATCCTCGATTCCCCCACGGTCCGCAATCTCGAACTCGTTGAGGCGCTCGACGGGTCCCGCGCGAGGACGCTTCTCGGTGTGCTCGATGAGACGATGACCGGGATGGGCTCGCGGCTCCTCAAGCAGGCGCTTCTTCGCCCCTCGATGAAGATCGGCGAGCTGAGGGCCAGGCTCGACGCCGTGGAAGAGTTCAAGACCGCGATAATCCTGCGAGACAGGCTGAGGACAGAGCTGAAGAAGGTATCCGACCTCGAACGATTGATGGGCCGCATCAGCATGGGCCGCGCGACGCCGCGCGATCTTGCGGCGCTCAAGATCTCCGCCGACTCGATACCCGATATAAAGGAGCTGCTCGGCGACGCAACATCATCCCTTCTCGAAGTGCTCACGGAAAGCCTCGACGAGCTGGAGGACATAAGGGATCTGATCGGCGCGAGCATCGAAGAGGAGCCGCCCGCGAATATGGCCGACGGCGGGTATATTCGCGCGGGATACAGCAAAGAGCTCGACGAGCTGCGCGAGATAGCCGCTTCGAGCAAGAGCGTGATAGCGCAGATCGAATCGCGCGAGCGGGCGCGCAGCGGCATAGCATCGCTGAAGGTGAAGTTCAATAATGTCTTCGGGTATTTCATAGAGATAAGCAAGTCGAACATCAAGAGCGTTCCCGCACATTACGAGCGACGACAGACGCTATCGAATGCCGAGCGTTATACAACGCCGGAGCTGAAAGAGTACGAGACAAAGGTCCTCGGCGCGGAGGAGAAGATCAGCGAGCTTGAACAGGGGCTCTTTGCAAATGTGCGCCAGGCCGTCGCGGTCGAGACAAAACGTGTGCAGTCGGTCGCACAGGCGCTCGCGCTTCTCGATATGCTCCTATCGCTTGCCGAAGCCGCCGCGCGCAGGAACTATTGCAGACCGCAGCTAACCGAAGATGATGAGATATGGATCAAGTCGGGGCGCCACCCCGTCATCGAGGCGAGCGGAGAGCGATTCATCCCGAACGACACATACCTGAATAACTCGACGAACCGGCTGCTCATCATCACAGGCCCGAATATGGGAGGCAAGTCCGTCTTTCTGCGACAGACCGCGCTTATAACCATCATGGCGCAGATAGGCTCGTTCGTCCCCGCAGACGAGGCCCGCGTCGCGATGATCGACAGGATTTTTACTCGCGTCGGGGCTTCAGACAGCCTCGCGCGCGGTCGTTCGACCTTTATGGTCGAGATGACCGAGACCGCGAATATTCTCAATACGGCGACGCCGCGCAGCCTCGTCCTGCTCGACGAAGTAGGTCGCGGAACGGCGACATTCGACGGCCTATCGCTCGCCTGGGCCATCGCGGAGTATCTCCACGACAACCCGCAGCAC
>DASTET010000810.1:0-11725 GCA_035709445.1 Blastocatellia bacterium
GAATCATATGACAAGAGATCGAGCTTCGTGCGCTCTTTCGCTTATGTATCAGGCCCGGCTTATGGAACTCTTCTGGATGAGGCGGGAGCGACCTGGCGTAAGAAGCTCACTGCGCGAGATGACTTTGGAGCGCTGCTTCAAAAGGCGATGCGGATCGATCTGCCCGCAAGACTAAAAGAAGAAGCCGAAAAGCGGAGTTTGAGATATGAAGGCGACCTCTTGCGCGCGGAAGAGACAGGGCGCGAAGAGGCTCGCAAAAGGCGCGTGGCCGAGTACCGAAAGCGATTCGTCGAGGGGCCGGTGCTTGTACTGCCTCTCACCGATCAGGTGCAGTACGCGTTCGACCCGCTCAATATCGAATCTCTCGACGGGTACGGGACGATCTATCCCAATATGAGGGTGAGCGACGCCTGGGGGGTTCTTGAAGTGACCGGGGGCGCGCTCATGATTCGCGAGGGGCAGCGAGTTGTAAGAGTGCATGTGAATGCGCCCGATGATACTTCCCTGCGGCCCCTCGCCGGGACCGGGTGGAAGCTGACGCTTAACAGCGGGTGGCGGATGGTCCCGTCCGAGCGGGCAGGGGATTACTCGTTGAAGAAAGAGGATTGAGCACGCGGTCAAGCGCCGAGATAAGCGGCCCTCACCCGTTCGTCGTCGAGCAGCGCGGCGCCCGCGCCTTCAAGCACGACTCGCCCGTTTTCGAGGACGTATGCGCGATCGGCGAGTTTGAGGCTCTGCTGCACATTCTGCTCGACGAGCATGATGGTGATGCCTTCGGCATTGATCCTGCGTATCGTCTCGAACATCTCTTTGACCACGATTGGGGCGAGACCGAGGCTGGGCTCATCGAGCATGAGGAGCCGGGGCAGCGCCATAAGGCCCCGGCCTATTGCGACCATTTGCTGCTCGCCGCCTGAAAGAGTTCCGGCCATCTGGTGCTGGCGTTCCTTGAGACGCGGAAAAAGCTCAAACACCATGTCGAGCGATTGATCACGACTGCGGCGAGATTCGCGGCTTACGGCCCCAAGCACCAGATTCTCTTGAACGCTCATCAGCGGAAACAGCCGTCTCCCTTCGGGCACATGCGCTATTCGGCGAGAGGCTATCTCGTGCGGCTCAAGCCGGGTTATATCTTCGCCGTCAAAGTGTATCTGCCCGCCTGCCGCGCCGACGACTCCTGAGATGGCCTTGAGCGTAGTCGTCTTGCCAGCGCCGTTTGCGCCGACAAGCGTTGCGATCTCGCCCTCGCGCACGGCGAGCGTCACTCCCCAGAGCACCTGAACGTCGCCGTATCGCGCGGTCACATCTTTAAGCTCAAGCAGGTTATTCTTTGACAAGCGCCCTACAGTTTAGTCTAGCGAGTCTGGCGAGTCTAGCGTCTAGCGAGTCGCTTTCGAGCCAGACATCGCATAAATCAGATGTTGCAAAGTAATCAACCCCGTCACGAGCGGGACGCGCCAGACGCGCCAGACTCGCCAGACTGTTTTTGACTCGCCAGACTCGCTAGACTTATAATCGCTGGCGAGGGGATTTGATTGAGAGTGCGCGGAGCATACACGGGAGCGAGCGATGCAAAGGCATTTGCCAGAGTGATCGTTCTATTGTCTCTTGTGGCTCACGCATTTCTGGTGAGCGCCACGCACTATCACGTCTACCCTCAAATATCACATGGTCTTTTTGCGGCAAGGGTTGAGGCGAGACAACAGAGCGATCCGAACCCATCGCCCGATTCAAAAGATCACAACGACTGTCTTTCCTGCCGGCTGCATCGCAACTTCGTCTTCGACCTCCACTCGCCTTCCGTAGCGATCGATCTTGCATACGGGCCTGTGATTCGAGAAACGGTCCTGCTCGTTCCGCATTCGAGCGAGACGTTTCTTATCTCGCCCCCCCGCGCCCCCCCGCTCGTTTAAGACCTTTCTCCATCAATGCCTATGCATGTTGAGGCTTGACTCGCGCCGCCTGTGTGACGCCGGGCGCGCGGGCCGTCTCTTTGCGTGCGCGACTTGAAGCGTTTCGCCAGTCCAATAAGGAGAACCTTTCTATGCAGAGAAAGAGATTTCTTACCGGCAATTTGGTATGGGTCTTAATACTGAGCAGCCTTTCTTCGACCGTCCTCGCTCAATCGGGCGGGACGCTCCGGGGCGTGATCACAGCTCAGGGGCAGGATACCGCGCTACACAATGTTATCGTCTCGATAGTGCAGTTGAAGCGTTCCGTCGAAACGAACGACGCAGGGCTTTACGAATTCACCGATGTGCCTCCGGGCACCTACAGCGTGCTGGCTCATCTCGAAGGGTTTCCCGATATCGTGAAGACGGTGCAGGTGACAGGAAGCGGCGTGACCACGCTCGATTTTCAGATGCGGCTCGCCGGGCCGAGAGAGCAGATAACCGTGACCGCGAGCGGAAGCGAGCAATCCACATTCGAAGCTTTTCAGTCGGTCTCCTCGCTCGATTCTACAAAACTGGTCGAAGAGAGCCATCCATCAATAGGCGAGGTGCTCGATAAAGAGCCGGGCGTGGCCAAGCGCAGCTTCGGTCCCGGTTCGGCCCGCCCCGTAATACGCGGGTTCGACGGCGACCGGGTGCTTATCCTTCAGGATGGTCTTCGCATCGGCTCGATAGGCTCGCAGTCGGGAGATCACGGCGAGCCTGTCGATGTTCTCTCGCTCGAACGGCTCGAAGTAGTCAAAGGCCCCGCCACCCTGCTCTACGGCAGCAACGCCATCGGCGGAGTGGTCAACGCAGTGACGGGGCACGACCTGCCGCATACGGGCGTGCACGGCTACATAACAGGGATTGGGGGTACGACCAACAACCAGGCGGGCGTAAGCGGCGGCGCGGAGTACGGCATAGGCAAATGGCTCGTATGGGGCAACGCGAGCGGCCAGAGGACCGGCGATTACGACACGCCCATAGGCGAGATCGAGAACTCCAAGACCCGCGTGGGCAACGGCCTCCTGGGATTTGGCCGCTACGGCGACAGGAGTTTTTTCAGCCTCAGCTATGGATACGACAACAGGCGCTACGGTGTGCCCTTCGCCACTCTGTTTGAAGGCGGCGGGGGAGAGGAAGAAGAACCCGGAGAAGAGTTCATCGACTTAGACATGCGCCGCCACGACCTCCGATTCAACGGAGGGTTCAGAAATACAGGCTCGTTCGTCGATGCGTTCCGGCTGACGCTAAGCTATAGCGACTACCGCCACCGCGAGCTTGAAGGCGAAGAGGTCGGGACAACTTTCGACAACGATATATTCTCTTATCGCGGCGTCTTCGAGCAGCGCAAGAGCGGCAGGTTTTCAGGCAGCTTCGGGTTCGACGGCCAGTTTCGCGATTATCGAGCCATCGGCGCCGAGGCGCTCGCGCCGCCCGTCGATCAGAAATCTTTTGCGGCCTTCACGCTGCAAGAGATCGATGTAGAGTCGGTCAAGTTCCAGCTCGGCGCGAGGGTCGAGCATAACGGCTATGACCCGGAGGGGCTGCGCGACCGCTCCTTCACAGGGTTTTCGGGCGCGGCAGGCATTCGCTTCCCGCTGTGGCAGGGCGGGGCCTTCGTCGCCAACTATACCCATTCGTATCGCGCGCCTGCGCTCGAAGAGCTTTATAATTTCGGGCCGCACATCGGGAATCTCACATTCGAGATAGGCAATCCCGATCTGAGGCGCGAGCGCAGCAACGGCCTTGACCTCTCGCTCAGGCACACGGCTGACCGCGTTCGGGCGGAGGCGAATCTCTTCTACTATAGGATCAAAGATTTTGTCTTTCTCGCGCCGACCGGAGAGATAGAGGACGGGTTGCCGGTTGCGAACTATCTGCAAAACGACAGCCGCTTCATCGGCACGGAGCTTGGGCTCGACGTGAGCCTGCATCGTAACTTGTGGCTGAATATGGGGCTCGATTACGTCGACGCGGAATTGATCGACCCGCTCGGAGGGCTGCGCTCGGGGACCCCGCTTCCGAGGATACCGCCGATCAGAGGCCGCATCGGGTTCGACCTTCATCACAGCGGGCTCAGCATAAGGCCCGAAGCCGTGATGGTCGGCGATCAGGACGAGCTGTTTCCGACCGAGACCCGAACGGGAGGCTACACTGTATTCAACGTGCTCGCGTCGTACACGCTCTCTCGCCAGCACTTCGCGCACATATTCTCGGTCAACGCTTTCAACCTCGGCGACCGGCTCTATCGCAACCACCTCTCATTCATCAAGGACCTCGCGCCCGAGATAGGCCGGGGAGTGAGGGTCACCTACACGATGAGGTTTTTTTAAGGAAAGAACGGACAGGATTTACAGGATCAATGAACGCAATATCCTTTCTCGTTAATCCTGTAAATCCTGTCCAATTATCTTTACCGGTTATTTGGGAATTGAAGATCGGAGGCTTTGATCTCGTGCCGCCAGAGCTCTTTTCCCGCCCGGTCGAGGGTCTTCATAACGAGGCGGCGGTCTTTCGCCGCTCCGCTCACTTCGATCAGCCCGAAGTTTCTCACACCGCCCGTCACCCAGGTGCCCGCAACGCGCGCGGGGTTGTTGGCCTCATCTTCCAGGCGACCGCCCCCGGCTGTAAGCGGGCTCGATGTGAAATCGTAGAGAGGATAGAGTCCCGGCTCAATGCGTTTTATAAGCTCCGTGTGGTGCCTGTCGCCTGAGATAAAGAGCACGCCGTTTATCCGTGAGGAGCGAAGGAAATCTAAAAACTGCTTCTGCTCGTCGGGGAACCTGCCGAACGCCTCGTAAAACATCATGGGGTTCATCATCTGGTTGCCGCCTGCGACGATCTTGAAAGTCGCGCGGCTTGAGCGCAGCGATTCTTTGAGCCATCGCATCTGCGCTTCTCCGAACATCACCTTGTCCGGCCCCGCAGGCATCTGGTTGGGAGAGCGATGATAGCGGTCGTCGAGCAGGAAGAACTCTACGTCGCCCCACTCGAAGCGGCCAAATACGCCCGGCGTCTCCTCGGTGCCGTAGGTCGAGTTTGCCCAGTAGTCTTTGAAGACGCGCAGGCTCGCTTCGCGCAATCGAAACGTGCGGTCCGAATCGTTAGGGCCGAAGTCGTGGTCGTCCCATATCGCGTAATTATGGACCGTCGCCAGCAGCGGTTGAAGCTCGGCAAGCTCGCGGTTTTGAGCGTACCGGTATCGCATAGCCGATTCCGAAAGCCAGTCGGCCTCGCGGTAGTAATAGTTGTCGCCGAGCCAGATCATAAAGTCCGGCCTCTGCTCGGCGATGGCCCTGAATATCTCGAAGCCCTGACCGTAAGGGTTGCCCGGCCTGTCATACGCGGCGTCGTTTATGTATGCGCACGAGCCTATGGCGAGGCGAAACGAGGGCGGGTCCGCGCGGTAACGCCACATCGGCTGAGTCTGAAACGTCGCCGTAAAAGGGAGCGCGACCCGGTGGCCATCGATATAAACTTCATAATCGTAACGGCTGCCAAACTCCAGGCCGGTCAGCGTGAATCGAGCGATCAGGTCTCTGGCCGCGTCGGTCTCAATTGCCTCGCTCAGCCGGGCCGTGTCGGGCTGGCCCTGTTTCCAGAACCTCAATTGAACGCGACACGGGCGGCGAGTCTGTAACCAGACTACGGTTTCTGTCATCTCGGAGTATCCGAGCATGGGGCCTGATCTGAGGAGCGCCGTCACATCGGGCCGCGACTGCTGAGCGGCGGATACGGAGGCCAGCGCAAGAAAGGCGATTATCGAGAGGGTGAGCGATCTTTTCATATATGTTCTTTCAATCCTGTTAATCTTGTCTGTTTTCACGGCGCGAGGCCGACGCGGTTTAGCAAACTGGCAAAACGCAGGTCTGTGCGATACGTATCCCATCTCGGCTTGATCTTAAGAAAAGCCATCCGAACATCTCGCTCTTCATAACCTTTTTCGAGCCATTCGAACACACGGTCTTTCTCTCCCAGCCCGGCATAAATCATGCGATGTTATGGGGCGGCACGTACTTTTGCTTTGACAGCCCTGATAGCGCGGCCACGACCAACCCCGCAGCTAAAAGCGCAGTCAGGCCCGGTCTCAGATGATGCGGCGAAACGGCAGATTCCAATTCAGCGTCTGAGGCCTTCTCCTGGCCGCTCTGCTCCTCTATGATCAGTCTTGATATAGTCTGTTTTTCGACGATCAGGTCCGGCAGCTCGGCGTCCAGCTCCTTGACTATGCTGTCGGGCCAGACGATCTCAAGCAAACGGTCTTTCTCAAGCACCTCGCCGCGATGGCGCACAAGCGCCAGCAGCATATCGAATGCCTTCGGGACCAGCGGCACGGCTTCGCCTTCGCGCAGCAGAACCCGCTTCTCCGCGTCTATGCGGAAAGGGCCGAACTCGTAAAACCGACTCGCTGGCTGGCTCATGACTGCTCTTTAGAAGATTTAGAAAAATTATTCTCTACGGCAAAGACATTTAGCACCCGATTAGCCGATGATCCGGCCCGGCTCGAAAGCTGAGAGGGATTGCAGTGGAGCCGTGACCCGGCAGCGAGTATAGCGCAACAACAGTAGCCGGAGCAAAACTTCAGGAGGCGATGTGGGCACTAGAAAAAGGACCGATATCACCTTCGAAACCCGCGAAGTGCTGATCATAAAAGGGGGCGGGCTCGGCATCGCCTGGTGCGCGGGCTGCGGCCAGAAGGTCCGCGTTATTCGCCTCCTCGAGGCCGACCTCAAGAACCTGTCCGGCGAGCCGCCTTCGACAGAAGCGCTCCACTTTGTAGAGGCTTCAGCCTGCGCGGCGGCCATCTGTCTTCCTTCGTTGCTAAAGAGAGTCTCCCTACAGGAATTACCTCTTCACTTCAGAAAGGAGATGTTATGAAAATCAGAATATTCTTGCTTCTCGCCGCATTCGTGACGGCGGCATTCTCGCTTCTCGACATCGACGCGCGGGCGCAGGCCACTTCGGTCTTTGCATCCGGGTTGCTAGCGCCGGTCAAGCTCATCGTCACTCCGGCAGGCAATCTCCTGGTCGCCGAAGCCGGGAACGGCCCCAACACCGGGCGAGTATCGATCATAGATTCGGGCGGGAACCGCCGCACGCTGCTTGACGGCCTGCCTTCCGGTTTTGCCCCGCCCAATAACGATGCGTCAGGTCCGTCGGGGCTGGCGCTGCGCGGGCGCACACTCTACATAGCGATAGGGGTTGGCGACGCGACGCTGCCTGGCCCGGTCCCCGGCACCGAGATAGCCAACCCGAATCCGTCGTCGCCTCTGTTCGCTTCGGTATTATCGGTCAGGTTCAACTCTGCGGTCGAAGAGATCACCGACGGCTTCACGCTCACAGCAGCCAATCACCAGGCTCTCAAGACCGGCGCGAGGCTGAGACTCACAAACGGCGGCGGAGACAGGATAACGATCGAGCTGGCAGCCGATTTCCGCGACTTCACCTATGAGGCCCGCCCCGGCGCGCCCAACAATGTGCGCCCTGCTAACCCGTTCGGGCTGGTAATCCGGGGAGAGAGCCTTTTTGTCGTGGACGCGAGCCAGAACACGGTTCGGGAAGTCGAAATCAACACGGGCGACAGCCGGGTGCTCGTCAGGTTCCCGGCCAGGCAGAACCCGCTGCCTTTCGGCCCGCCATTTATAGACCCTGTGCCCGATAGCATTCGCCTGTTCGGCAGAGGGCTTCTGGTGACGTTTCTGGTCGGCTTCCCGTTCCCGCCGGGCAATGCCGATGTGCGGCAGCTCAATCTGGCAAACAACAGCCAATCGGTATTGATCGGCGGATTGACCTCGGCCATTGACGTCCTGCCGGTGACGGAAGGCGCTCAGAGCCGATTCCTCGTGCTCGAATTCAGCACGAACATGCTGATGGGGGCGCCGGGCCGGTTGTTGCGCTTCGATTCGCCTTCGGGACCGCCCGTGGTCATCGCCGGAGGGCTGATCTCTCCGACAAGCATGGCCCGAAACGAGATGACCGGAGATATCTTCATAACCCAGATTTTTACCGGCCAGGTCGTCCGCGTGCCTGCCCCGTGAGATAAACAGGATTGACAGAAAGATGATCCGGCAGGGTACTATCGACGGGCCATGGTGAACCGAAGAGAGTTCCTCAAGTTTCTCGCTGCGGGCGCGATAACGATCCCTTTTGAGGCAGCTTCATATGAAGCTGCCTTTTTGAATAAGCCGGATGACGGCCTGCTCTTCATCTCGATAAAAGGGCCGATGCCGGTCGCAACCGACGGGGTGCCGCCCGGTAAGCAGGCTGCGTTTTATGCGCGCTCCACGGTGATAGATGACCTTGTGCTGCCGGAAGGCTTCACCTATGACATCATCGGCGCGTGGGGCGACCCGCTGGGCGATTCGCGCTTCGGCTACAATAACGATTATCTCTCATTCGTCGAGACCACAGCGAACGCCGGTTATCTGACGATCAACTTCGAGTACATAAGCCCGAAGCCCTGGCTCGGAGGATTCCGGCAGATCGTAGGAAAAGATATACCGCTCGACGAAGTGATCGAGGCCGGCAGGGCTGCGGGAAGCAATGGCATAAACGCATTCGCGCTCGCAGACGGCGACCCGCTCAAAGAAAAGATTCGCCGGGTCTGCATAGAGGCGCTTACGGATCAGGGGCTCGGCGTGATCTCGATTCGCCGGACGCCGCAGGGCAGATGGGCGCGAACGCGATCGCGCGCGGACCGGCGCATAACGGGCATATCGGGTCTTCTTGACGGTCGCTATCTGAAATGCACGGGGCCGGCCCGCTCGGTCTTTCTGAAAAAGAGCGGGCAGGGCTACATAGACAAGCTCGGCGATAAGATAATCGGCAGCTTTGCAAATTGCGCCGGGGGCACAACGCCGTGGGGGACGGCGCTCAGCGCCGAAGAGAACATACAGTACGAAGTTCCCGATCCGGTCTATCCGGACGGAACATCATTCGACCCTTCTTCAGTGCCGTTCAAGATCACCGAAGAAGGGATCGACGGGCAGGCCAACGTGTTCGGGCTTGCGGGCAACAAGTACGGCTGGATAGTCGAAGTCGACCCTCGCAACCCGCGCGATTACGGCACCAAGCACACCTGGCTCGGACGCTTCCGCCACGAAGCCGTAGGGGTGCGGGTTGTGCGAGGCCGCCGGCTCGCTTTTTATTCGGGCTGCGACCGCCGAGGCGGGCACATATACAAGTTCGTAAGCCGCGACCGTGTCAGAAACCCTTACTCGAAGGCCAATTCGCGCCTTCTCGAAAACGGCATGCTTTGCGCCGCGAAGTTCAATGAAGACGGCACGGGAAGGTGGATACCGCTTCGGGCCACTACGCCGGTCGATCCCGATCTGCCGAGCAACATCAACGGAAACATGATCCCGCTTCCGAAAAGGCCGGAAGGCGGGTTCTTCAACGCGAGGTCCGATGCGGAGGTGACCGCCTACAAGGAGAAGCACAGGACGCTCGGCGATCTCTACACCGGCAGCGCCGAACAGCAGCAGGGCGCGATACTCATCGACGCGCATTATGCGGGGAACGCTGCGGGCGCTACCTGCACCGCTCGGCCCGAAGATACCGAGATCGCCCCTGACGGCTCGCTCTATATCGCCTTCACGTCGGGCACGCCGGGAAGCGATGGCGGCTCTGACAAACACGTCTTCAAAGGGCCGGGCGGCGTAACGCCTCACGAATATGGGTTTGTCATGCGGCTGGTCGAAGAGGGAAACGACACTGCCGCTCTCACCTTCAAGTGGAGCATGTTCGCGCTTGGCGGCGAGTCTTCAGAAGGCGGCGCAGGTTTTTCCAACCCCGATAATCTGCTGATAGACCCGGCGGGCAATGTATGGGTCGTGACCGATATATCTACCGAGAAACATAACGGCGCGGTCGCAAGCCGGACCGGCGACGACGGCAGGCCGCTCTCTCAGACCAGGCTCGGAGGGCTGTTCGGCAACAACTCGATGTGGTACATCCCCGCCTCCGGCCCGCACGCGGGCGAGGCGTTTAAATTCGCCTCCGGGCCTATGGAATGCGAGCTGACGGGACCCTTCTTGACGCGCGACAGGCGAACGCTTTTCCTGTCGGTGCAGCACCCCGGAGAATTACACGGGATACGCCGCGACGATAAATCGGAGACGCGACGTTTCGAAATGAAGACGACATCGGGAGAGAGCTTCACGCAGACGCGCGAAGTGCCCATAGGCTCGAACTGGCCCGGCAAGAAGACGAACGACCCGACGAGGTCGGCGGTCGTCGCGATTCGCCGCCTCAACGGCAGAGCTATTGCCGGTGAAAAATAATGCCTCAGAGCTTACCTGAAGAAGTCGAAGCCTATCGCGACCAGACGTGGCGGCGCACGCCCGACCTGCGGGTGGAGACAGCCGTCGATGCCGAGCGGATGATCGATGCAATAGGCTTTTGCGCCGGGCTTACGGACGCGCGGCGGGGCGGGCCTTCGCTCTACGTCGCCGTGTGCGGGCGACGGGACGCGCACATGCCGCGCAACGTGCAGAAAGACCCTGAAGCGAGCCTCGCATGGCTCGTCAAAGACGACTTGATGCGGCGAGGGAAAGTCTATTACGCCAAGCTCGCAAAAGGGCGTTCCACCTTCGTCGCCCGGCGTCTCGTGCCGCATTTCAACGCGCTTTGCGGCGTGCCGCGACGGGCTGAAGCCGAGCGGCTTTCTCCCGATGCGCGCGCCGTGCTCAAGGTCCTTCGCCGCGAGTGGGAGATGGCCACCGCCGACCTTCGCGAAGAGTCGGGCATCACGGACCGCGCGCGATTTGGCCGCGCCATAGACGAGCTTCAGCGGACGATGAAAGTAATTCCCGGCAACGTGCTCTACGAGCCATGGTTCACTTATATATGGATGCTTGCCGAAGGGCGGTTTGCCGAAGAGCTGTCGGTGAAAGTGAAGCGCGAGGCGGCGCTCGCCGAAGTGGCGCGCGCGTTTCTCTCAGGCGCGGGGATGACCGCGCGCGGAGAGCTTGCGCGAGTGACCGGGCTCTCGCGCCCCGAAGCAGGAGCGGGCAATCACGCACTGGTGCGCGAAGGGTATGCCGAGCGCGTGGCGGAAGGCGTCTACCGCCTGGCGGATTTCAAATGGGATGCTCAGACAGAAGACCCGCTCGCCTGAGCCGCTTCGCCCTGCAACGCTCTCTCTTCCCCGCTGAGCGCCGAGAATATCTTTGACCGGGTCATATCGATCAGCTCGCCGAGGTTCTCTTTCGAGTAGCCTTCGGTGCTGATCGGCTCGTGAACGGTTAACTGAACCGTCGAAGGGTGGACCTTGATCTGCCCTTTGGGCATTATCCTGCTCGCACCTGACACAGTGACAGGGACTATAGGCACTCCTGCATCGATAGCCATCATAAACGCGCCCTTCTTAAAAGGGAGCAAGCGGCCATCGCGCGAGCGCGTGCCTTCAGGATAGACGACATAGGACTTGCCTCGTTTGAGGTTCTCGGTCGCCTGCCGCGCGCTTTCGACCGCTAACTGAGAATTGCTGCGATCTACGGGGATGACTCCCATAAGCCGTATCCCCAGACCGAAGATCGGGTATTTGAATACTTCTTTCTTTGCCAGGTAGGCGGGGTTGCGCCCGAGATAGGTGACAAACAGCGGGACCTCTATAAAACTCTGATGGTTTGGCGTGAATATGTAAGCCTGTCCCGGTTCCAACCGCTCAAGCCCTGTGACCCGAACGCGCACGCCTACGAGCGCGAGGCCGAGCTTTATAAACGGGCGGATCGGCACGTAGATCATGTTCTCGTTTCCGGTGATCAGGCGCAGCGCAATCATAAAGG
>DASTET010000811.1:0-4094 GCA_035709445.1 Blastocatellia bacterium
GCAAGCCGGCTCGTGAGGTCCTGCGTCTCGTAGGTGAACCCGTTGTACTTGAAGACGAGCCAGGGCCCGGCTATTGCAAGCAGCAACACGATCAGGACGAGGATCCCGCCCGCGACCGCGAGCCGGTTGCGGCGCAGCCGCTTCCAGGCGTCCTGCCACAGGCTCACGCCCCTCACAAGCCCGGCCTGTTCGATCCTCGCCGCCGGATGACCCGACCCGAGATCGCCCCGTATTATGCCCTCCGGCGCGGCGACGACTCGCTCGCTCAAATCCGGTATCGCCTCTTCTATGGTTATGTCTTCAGGTCTTCTCACTGCAAATTACCTCTGTGACCCTGCGGTGTCCTCTGTGGTTACAATCTTCTTGCACGAGCTCATTCATACCTTATTCTGGGGTCTATATATGCGTAAGCGACATCGACCAGCAGGTTGAAAATCATCAGCGAAACCGATATGAATGCGGTTATGCCAAGCAACAGGAAATGATCGCGGTTGTTCGCCGCATCGATCAGATAGCGGCCAAGCCCCGGGATCGAGAATATAGTTTCGACAACTATCGTGCCGCTCACCAGAAATGCGAGCGCCGGGCCCGTGAAGCTCACAACGGGGAGTATCCCCCCGCGCAATGCATGACCGAGCACGACGCGCCACTCAGATAATCCTTTTGCGCGGGCCGTGCGGATGTAGTCCTGCTTGAGCGTTTCGAGCATCCCGCTTCGAGTCATACGCGCGATGTAGGCGACGTAGAGCGCCGCGAGCGTCAGCGCCGGAAGCAGCAGCGTCTTTATAGTCGGGATTCGCAGGTATCCCCACTCCAAGACCCATTCCATCCGCGCAGGCGGCAGCCAGTAGAGCGTCAGGCTGAAGACGATGACGAGCAGCGGGCCGAGCACGAAGTTTGGAATCGAGACGCCGAGCATCGCGCCCGACATCGTCGAGTAGTCGAGCCATGAATTCTGCTTGAGCGACGAGAGCACTCCCGCAGTCAGCCCCACGAGCAGGGCTATCAGATAGGCCGATACGCCAAGCACCGCCGAGACCGGCAGCGCCTCCTTGATGATGTCGTTGACGCGACGGTCGCGGTACTTCGTCGAATCGCCGAAGTCCGGGTAAGGCCGCCACCGGTAGCTGCCGGTTTCGCCGTCGTAAGTCAAGCCGACCATGCGCCCCATGAAGCTCACATACTGCTTCCAGCGCGGCTGGTCGAACCCGTATTTCGCCTTGAGGTTCGCTTCGATCTCAGGCGGCAGCTTTCGCTCGTCGCTGAACGGCGAGCCCGGCGCGAGGCTCACCATGAAGAAGGTTATCGTGAGCACAACGAGCACGAGCGGCACCATTATCATCAGTCTTTTCAATACAAATCTGACCATCGCGCTTTACTCCATTGCGGGCTGACGGGAACCGGCAATCATATCGGTTCCCGGCCTCCACTCCCTGTCTATCCAGACGTACTTGAACGGGTGCTCGTCGCGCAGGTTCGCTTCCATCCCTCGGACGTAGGGCTTTCGCAGGTAGAACCACGAGTAAGTGTAAATCGGTATGAAGGGCATCGCTTTTAAGAGATACTCTTCGCACCGGGCCAGCTTCTTTGCGCGCTCCGAAGGGTCGGTTGTAGAGTTCGCGTCCTTGAGCATCGCGTCGTATCGCGGGTCGGTCCAGCCGGACCCGTTGTTGACCGAGCCCGTCACAAAAAGGTCGAGGAATGTATTCGGGTCGACGTAGTCGCCTATCCAGCCGCGCCGCGCGACGCCGTTATAATGAAGGTTGTCGAGCGTCTCCAGATAGACCTTCCACTCCTGATTTACAAGCGTCACGTCTATGTTGAGATTGCGACGCCACTGCTGCTGCACGATCTCGGCCACCTGTTTGTGAGCTTCGAGGGTGTTGAACATTATCTCGATCTGAAGCCTGCGCCCGCTGCGGTCTGTGCCGTTCGGGAATCCTGCTTTGGCAAGTAGCTCGCGCGCCGCCGAAGGGTTGTAAGAGAGAACCGTATAGCTCTTGCCGTCTATTTTGACGGCGAAGCCTTCGGGCGACCGGTAATCTTCGATAGGGGGAACGAGCGTTGCGGCGGGCGTCTGCCCTGCGGCCAGAAAGCTCGTTATCGCCTCTTTATCCGTGGCCATATTGAGCGCGTAGCGGAGCAGCAGGTTGTCGAAAGGAGGCCTCTTCGTGTTGATCAGATAAAAGTAGGTGCCGAGCGAGGGCGTGATATGAAAGTCGCTCTTATCGCGTCTGAGCACCGGGATGAACGGCTGCGGAACGGCGTTCGCGCTCATCGCATCGACCTCGCCAGCCTTGTAGAGGTTGACGCTCGTCGTGTTGTCGTTTATCGGCAGGACGATGATCTCGCTCAGCGCGACAAGGTCGGCCTCAAAATAGTTCGGGTTCTTCGCCAGCACGATCCTGTCATAAGGCTTCCACTCGCGCATAGTGAAAGCTCCGCTTGTGACCATGTTCTCGGGCCGTGTCCAGCTCGACTCCACACCGCGCAGGGCTGCGGCCTCTATCGCGTGGCGAGGAACGGGGAAGAAGATAGAGTGCGCCTGCATCTTTACAAAGAAGGCCGTCGGCGAGCGCATATCGACCTGAAACGTAAAATCGTCAAGCGCCCTCACGCCGAGGTCTTCGGGCTTGAAGCGAGCGACCTCGCCCTTCGCGGCAAGCGACCGCAGACGGGCATCCGATTGAATCTCTTTTTCGGTGGTGACGATCTCTTCTCCGGTAGCCGGGTCGAGCAGCTTCACCTTGCCTGCGTTGATCTCTTCGGCGTTCTTGACATAGTAAAGCAGGCTCGCGTAATCGGATGCCGTCTGCGGATCGACGACGCGCCGCCAGGAGAAGACAAAATCATGCGCCGTGATTATCCGCCCGTCGCTCCATCGCGCAGGGACGTTGTCGGGCGGAGCAGGTATGCCGCGCGAGAAATCTTCCTTCATCTCGCCAGCCAGATACTCCTGCCTGAGCGTATCCGTGTTCGGCAGCCTGGTTCCGCGCGGCGACGGGTGGCCTCTGAGATAGAAGGTGAACCGGGTGCTGTCGGCGTTCGTCTCGTAATGTGTGGCGAGCGCCGCCATAGGTTCGAGCGTCTTCGGGTGATAGCCGGTGAGACCTTCAAACAGGGCGTGGATTATATGCCCTTCGGGCACTCCGGTCGCCTTGCCGGGGTCGAGCGTTTCGGGCTCGGCGGCGTTCTGATAGACCAGTCGCTGCTCGTCAGGAGGCTCTATCTTCCCGAAGTATTGCCCGCCCGTTGCGCAGCCGGTTGCCACCAGCAGGGCTGCGAGCAGCAGCGACAAGCCTGCTTTGTGATGCGTTTTCATCCACCGCTCCTGTGCGTAAATATGTGACCGGAAACCACTCGGCTCGTTAAAGCCCACCAGTAAAACCTGGGGGAGAGGCTCGATAAGCCCGCGAGTTAATCGAATTAGGTCTCTGCTGGCAAGATTAAAGGCAATCCCAGGACCGTGCTCGTTCCCAAATGGATGGATGAAATTGAAAGTCTCTGTGTTGGCTGCCGGTAATCTCCTGTGCCGGTCCAGGACGAAGGGGCCGGATTCGGCAACAAAATCACAAGAATCCCGGCCCATATCGCGTGATAAAATAGAAAAGTAAATCAACGGAAACGAGCTAAAGGGGTAGCAACTCCTGAGATCGCAAGCGAATCAAAGGGGCTGTGAACGGATAAGACAGAAGATAACTATAGGATCGAAGGTAGAGATGAGGAACATAAAGAGAGGATTCACCAGCACGAAATCGCAGGCATCGCTGCTTGCTCTGTTGTTTGGCCTTCTTGCCGTGGTTCCGGCAAGCGCACAATCTAACCAGACGAACCCGTTCCCCCAGATAAGAATTGACAACTTCGGGAAGATGAGCGACCGGTTCTATCGCGGCGCTCAACCCGATGAAGCAGATTACAACGCGCTCGCGGCGCTCGGCATAAATACCATTATCGACCTCCGCAATGATCCTAAAGAGTATGCCCGCTCTGCGGCTGAGGCTGCCGGGATGAAGTACGTCAACATCCCTATGAGCGATAAGAAGCGACCGAGCGACGAGCAGATCGAAGCTTTTCTCAATGTGATTAAAGACCCG
>DASTET010000812.1:0-3252 GCA_035709445.1 Blastocatellia bacterium
CATGCGGTATAATCAGCGTTTTCGCCACATAATGCCGCGGCTCGCAGTATAACATGCTTTCCTGTCCCCTTTTACTGACTCTTTCGGTATAATCTCGACTCATCCCCACCTACTCAATCCCTTCGGATGGCAACATGTCTAAACCCAAACTGCTGGATCAGGTCCGCTCTGTCGCTCGACTCAAGCACCTTAGCTTCAGGACAGAACAGACCTACCTCCACTGGATCAAACGATTTATTCTCTTTCATTCCAAACGCCACCCTCTCGACATGGGAGAGCGAGAAATCCGTCAATTCCTCTCAAATCTCGCTACACACCTCATGGTAGCTTCCTCAACTCAGAACGTAGCTTTCAGCGCACTCCTCTTCCTTTACAAGGATGTGCTGAAAAAGGAGCTCCCCCTCTTATCTGACATCGAGCGGTCTAACCGCCCTAAGAAGCTCCCTGTCGTCTTCACACCTCAGGAAGCCAAAGCCGTCCTCAGTCGGTTCTCAGGCACTTACTCGATAATGGCTAACCTGCTTTACGGCTCGGGCTTGAGACTGATGGAATGCGTCAGGCTGCGCGTCAAGGACCTCGATTTCCAGTATAATCAGATCACAGTCCGCGATGGGAAAGGCGAGAAGGACCGCGTCACTATACTTCCTAAAACATTGAGGGAGCCCCTAAGGAGGCATCTGGCCAGAGTAAGGCTGTTACACGAAGAGGACCTGGCGGAAGGCTTCGGAGAGGTCTATCTGCCCTATGCGCTCGATCGCAAATACCCGAACGCGGCTAAGGAGTGGATATGGCAGTATGTCTTCCCTGCGTCCAGGCGTTCGCTTGACCCGAGGTCGGGAAGGCAGCGGCGGCATCACATCTCAGAGGACATGCTGCAGCGGGCTGTGAGGAGAGCGATCCGCCAGGCCGCAATAACAGAAGCAGGCAACTGCCACACATTTCGCCACAGTTTCGCCACACACTTGTTGGAGGATGGCTATGACATACGGACGGTTCAGGAGTTGCTCGGTCACAGTGACGTGCGGACGACGATGATCTACACTCACGTACTAAATCGAGGCGCGCGTGGCGTAAGACGGTGCGGCAACTAGAAGTCGGTAGAAAAAACGGGGTAACCTACTGAATTGAGAAAACCAAACCTAATCAGGAGGTTACCCGATGGAGAATCAACTCCGTGAGTTAATTCTGCCTCTAACCAATGATCTTATCAATCGGTTGAGTAAAGATGGGGAGATTGAAGCAAGATGCTCGTTATGCGTTAAGGATGCTATGGAAGAGCCCAGGATTCACTGCCGTGACAGTAGTAATCCTTGCGCTCGGGATCGGGGCCAATACTGCGATCTTTTCTTTGATGAATCAGGTATTGTTAAGCGCGCTGCCGGTCGAGCGCCCGGCTGAGCTTGTCATACTTTCTTCGCCCGGACCCAAGCAGGGCCACGTCTCGACGGATTCAAATGATAATGGGGCCGGCTCATTCTCTTATCCGATGTACAAGGACCTGCGCGAGCACAACGAGGTATTCAGCGGTTTGCTCGCCCGCTTCCCCGTAGCCATCAGCATGTCTTTTCAGGGGCAGACCGAACGCAGCGATGGCGAGCTGGTGTCGGGCAACTACTTCGAAGTGCTGGGCGTTAAGCCGGCCCTCGGCAGGACCTTTACCCTGGAAGACGACCAGACGCCGGGAGCGCACCCGGTCGTGGTGCTCAGCCATGGTTTTTGGGCCCGCCGTTTCACCGCCGATCCCGCGATCATAAACCAGACGATCCAGATCAACGGGCAGGCTATGACCGTCATCGGCGTGGCCGAGGCAGGTTTTGAAGGCATACAACTCGGCCAGCGGCCCGATGTCTTTATTCCCATAACGATGAAAGCCCGGATGACCCCGACCTGGGACGGCTTGAGCGACCGCAAGGACTATTGGATAAACGTGATGGGAAGGCTCGCCCCGTCCATCAGCCGCGAACAGGCGGAAGTCGGGCTTGAGCCGCTCTACCGCAGCCTGGTTGAAACCGAGGCTTCGCTTCAGCAAATGCCCCCGCAAAGGCTCGAACAATTCCTCGGCAGAAAGATCGTGCTTTCGGACGGTTCGCAGGGGCGATTGATACCCCAGGGCGACACGCGCGCGCCGCTGATGATACTGATGGGAATGGTCGGGCTGGTGCTGTTGATCGCGTGCGCCAACGTGGCCAGTCTGCTCATCGCACGCGGGGCGAGCCGGCAAAAGGAGATGGCGATTCGACAGGCGCTCGGGGCCGGGCGCTGGCCTCTCGTCCGCCAGTTGCTGGTCGAGAGCCTGCGCAGCAGGGCGATGTGCTCAAGCTCATAGTGGGGCAGGGCCTGATATTGATCGCCGCAGGTGTAGGGCTCGGCCTCGGCGCGTCGCTTGCGCTGACGCGTCTGGTGGCAAGTCTATTGTACGGGGTGGGGGCGAGCGATCCTGCGACCTTTGTCGTAGTGACCGTGCTTTTAGTCGGGATGGCGCTGCTTGCGTGTTTCGTGCCGGCGCGGCGGGCCGCGAAAGTAGCCCCGATAACTGCCCTGCGTTACGAGTAATAGTCCCAAGCTTGAACCGGACAAGTCTGCCGGAATAGAATTCAGATCATCAATTCAACTGCCTTCCTGCTTAGGAGGTGTGCTTTGAGAAGAATGTCGCGATATCTTCTATTGGTCGGGGGCCTGCTTCTTCTTTTTGGCTTTTCATCCGCGCCCGCTGTAAGAGCTCAGGCCGCAAACGAGCTGACATCGAAATTCGACTTGAGAACGAGCGGTCTCGAGCTTGAGCGACACACACAATTGGGCGCGTTCTTTGATGTGGCAGGCCGCCGCTCGGCAGTCTTCGGCTACGAGAATCGGGCGCTCGAAGCGTGGGTCTATCCGCTAAAGATACTCGATGATTTCTATCTCTCATTTAATCTTCAGGGTTATCCGCTGGATATAAACGGTCCTGATGTGGCCGTCCGTATAAGCGTGCGCCCTGAAGCCACTATATTTACTTACTCTCACGCCGCGTTCACCGTGCGCCAAGTCATCTTCGCGCCAATCGAGGAGCCGGGCATCATAATGCTGCTCGACGTTCAAAGCGTTTTGCCGATGACCGTCACAGGCTCGTTCCGGCCCAGACTAAAGCTTATGTGGCCCGCCGGATCGATGACCGCTTATCTGGGTTGGGACGAAAAGGCGCGCGTCTATACAGCCAGCGAGGAAACAGGCCGCTTTGTCGGAATCATCGGCTCGCCCGTCGCGCGCGACGTT
>DASTET010000813.1:0-5291 GCA_035709445.1 Blastocatellia bacterium
GACCTGGTCGTGGTCAACCTCTACCCGTTCACGCAGACCATTGCCCGCGAGGCAGTCAGTGTCGAAGAGGCCATAGAGAACATAGACATAGGAGGCCCGTCGATGATCCGGTCGGCGGCAAAGAACTTTGAGGACGTCGCCGTCGTCGTAGACCCTGCCGATTATCCGGTGATCGCCGACGAGATGGACGCAAACGGCGGCAGCCTGTCGCGGCTTACGCGGCTCCGTCTCGCCCGTCACGCATTCGAGACGACGGCTCGTTATGATATGGCCATCTCGGAGTTCCTTGTCGGGTCGGTCGTGCTCGACCCGGAGACGGAGAGGCTGCGGGTCGAAAAACAGAAGGTGATGCCCGCGCGCTTTACCGTATTTGCAAAGAAGGCGATGGATCTGCGCTACGGCGAGAACCCTCACCAGCGCGCGGCCCTCTACATTCAGCCCGAACGCGAGGGCGGCATAGCCGGTGCCGAACAGCTACAGGGGAAGGAGCTTTCCTTCAATAACCTCATAGACCTCGAAGCCGCGTGGGCGCTCGTCTCTGAGCTTACGGGTACGGCCTCGGTCATCATCAAGCACACGAACCCGTGCGGGGCGGCGACGGGCGCGGACCCGCTTGAAGCCTTCGAAAAGGCAAAGGCGACCGATCCCGTCTCGGCCTTCGGCGGAATAATAGGCTTCAACACCACGGTCACGGAGGCGGCGGCGCGCGCGGTTGCCGCGACCTTCTTTGAGGCGGTGGTCGCGCCCGATTATGAGCCGGGCGCGACCACCGCGCTCGCCTCGAAGAAGAATCTCCGCGTGATGCGGGTCCGGCCCGCTTCGGACCCGTCTTACGATATACGCGTCATAAGCAACGGCGGGCTGCTCGTTCAGGACCGCGACGGCGAAATCATCGATGAGAGCAAGCTCCGCGTGGTGAGCCAGCGCCAGCCTTCTGAGCAGGAGATCAACGCCCTGAATTTCGCCTGGGTTATCGCCAAGCACGTAAAATCGAACGCGATAGTGTACGCGCGTGAGGGGCAGCTCGTCGGAGTCGGCGCGGGCCAGATGAGCCGGGTCGATTCGGTGAAGATAGGGGCGATGAAAGCGCAGCTTCCGCTTGAAGGGACCGTGCTGGCTTCGGATGCGTTCTTCCCGTTTCGCGACGGAATAGATGAAGCGGCCCGCGCAGGCGTAACGGCTGTTATACAGCCGGGCGGCTCGGTGCGCGACGAAGAGGTGATCGCCGCGGCAAACGAGCACAATCTGGCCATGCTTTTCACAGGCATGCGACATTTCAAACATTAATCACATCGAAGGAGGACACGCGAGATGGATGATGAAATCAAAATAGACCGGGGAGGCGATCAGCCGGAAGAGGGAACGCCGCAGGAAGCGACTGTCGAGCCTGAACCGGCAGCAGAAAGCGGCGAGAGCATCCCGGCCCCCGCGCCTGTGCCTCTGCCTGTGCCTTCGCCACCCCCGCCCGCTGCGGAGCCCGCTGCCCGAAGGCCCGCAGCCAGGGAAGCGGGCGCTAAAAAGCCCCCGGCTAAGAAGGCCGCCGCAAAGAAGGGCGCGGCCAAAAAGGCTGCAAAGAAGGCTCCCGCAAAGAAGGCTCCTGCAAAGAAAGCTCCCGCAAAGAAAGCTGCAAAAAAAGGAGCAGCAAAGAAAGCCCCTGCAAAGAAAGCCCCTGCAAAGAAAGCGCCTGCTAAGAAGGCTGCGGCCAGAAAAGCCTCGGCAAAGAAGGGCGCAAAGAAGGCTGCCGTCAGAAAGGGCGGAGCTGCAAAGAAAGCGGGCGGCGTTAAGAAGGGATCCCCGAAGAGAGCAGGCAAGGCCCCGGCAAAGAAGGGCGGACGCAGAAAGTAATTCTCATCAGACAGGATTTACAGGATCATAGCTGAATCATTCGGTCAATCCTGTGAATCCTGTCTCTCTCCCTCCCGTCCCTCTGCCGTCGAATCGCGCAGCCAGCCGAGATACTTTTCCGAGCCGCGCTCGATAGCAAAGGCGATCACTTCCGGCGTGGTGTAGCTGTGAAGCTCGGTTACGCGCCGCTCAAGCTCTTCATAACGGTCGGCGGTCGTTTTGATTATCATCAACGCCTCGCGGTCGCGCGTGACTCTGCCTTCCCACCGGTATATGGACTCTACGGCCTCGACTATGTTTACGCAGGCGGCGAGTCGCTCGTCGACAATCGCTTCGGCTATACGCGCGGCTTCATCTGCGCCGGGCGTGGTGACAAAGATAATAAGCTCGCGGGTCATACGAGCCTATTATCACAGCCACCGGTGACGAGTTACAAGCCTTGAGACTTCTTCACACTCGTCACTGTTTGTGGCTGGAGGCGAGGAAGTGCCGCACCCATTCTGTAAACATGAAGTTCTCTTCGATAAACGGGAAGTGTGCGCTGTGCTCCATCACCACCATCTTGGCTGAGGGAAGCCCCTTTGCCAGCTCCTCCACCTGATCGAGCGGCGTGACAAGGTCGTATCTCCCGCCCAGGACCAGCGCCGGGGCCTTGATGCGGCCAAGCTGAGCCCGGACATCGAACCCGCCTTCGCGGCTTGCGAGGACTTGCTTTTTGGCCAGCGAGTCGAAGTAGGCGGAATAGACCCCGAAGTCGAGCCAGTACGAATTGGGCGTCTTGTGAAAGTAGTGCGGGAAGAGCGCGCGATAGCGTCTTCGCACGCGGTCGCAGGCCGTATTCGCCCCGGTCCCCTCGCCTGACCTGTAAGCCGAGAGCTGCTCGGATGTGAGCACTTTCAACAACCGGTGCTCGGCATCCAGAGGGTTTTCGATCACGGAAGCAGCGCTCACGAGTATAAGCCGGTTGAGATTATCCGGGTAACGAAGCGCATAATTGAGGGCGACCGCCCCGCCGAAGCTGTGTCCGAGCAGGGTGACGCGGCTCAACCCGAGGGTTTGCCGCAGGGCGTCGACGTCGTCGGCCATCTCTTCTATCGATACTATCTCGTGCGATGACCGCGCGCTCAGCATGTCTGCGCGCCGGTCGAAGTAAACGAGCCTGGCATAACGGCCCAGGTTCGACATCAGCGGGTGAAAATACTCGTGCGGAAGGCCGGGCCCGCCGTGAACTATGATTATGGTCTCGTCCCCGCTGCCTTCCATATCATAAAAAAGCTCGACGCCGTTCGACTTGAAAGAGCCGTACTTCATGCCAGGTATCCAGACCTGGTGATAGGTGGGGTGTGGCGCTTTCTCTCCTGAGACCGCCCTGCCACGCGAACCGGTCAGCATAAGACATTCGAAATCGGCCCTGGACGGCCCCTGCTGGGCGCCAACCGCCGTCGCCAGCGACAGTATTGCAAACGACACGACGAGCATTCTATAGAGATTCTTCATGACAGACCTCTTATACCAAATTTCAGATTTGAGATTTAAAATCCCCGAAACCTACTGGTTTTCAGGCTGGTCTTTGCTTGCAGGGGCAGGTGAATCGGTGTCGAAATAAGCCTTATAAACCTCTATCGCGCGATCCAGATCGCGCTCGTCTACCATAACGACCACTTCCTGCGAGAAGCTGCCCGGTATGACTGCGAAGTCGGCGCCCTGGACAAAGGAGCGAATGCCGTTTTGTTCGAGAAGCTGCGAGACCATCTCCGCCTCGGCGCCTGTTTTAAACGACTGGAGCGGGATAGGCTCGCCTTCGCTCTTGTCGTGAACCCTGTTTTCAGGCGTGAGCTCGGCGACAAGTTCCATATTGCAATCAGGGCAGACTGTGATCCCCTCCCTGTATTCGGCCTCGCAATTCGGACAGAATGCCATCACCCCTCCGCTCTTGATGAAATCTCTCGCTCAGACGCCAGCATGATATTCTCCCCACTCCAAGAGCGCAATAGTATTTCAGAAGCCAGAAGTCAGAAGCCCGTCGAGGCAGATTACGATTTCGATACATTCGGCTTCAATCGAGAGACTGCGCGAGAGATTCTGGCTTCTGACTTCTGACTTCTGGCTTCTGACTTTGTTCCTTGACTTTTCGGCTTATTGTAATAAAGTAGCCGGAGTTTAAACCAAGGAGACTATCAGATGCAAAAAATGGTGATTAAGCGAGTCGGCGTGCTCTCGGTAGCCAAGATACAGGCAATGATCATGTTCGTATTCGGTCTGATCGGCGGAGTGCTTTACGGACTCATACTGATGACGTTCGGCGCAATGATATCGTCAATCGGCTCAGGCGGGCGCGGCAGCGGCGAAGCTGCGGGCGGCGTCTTTATCGCCGGATTGATGGCGATGATCTTCATACCGATAGTCTACGGCATAATAGGCTTTATAGCGGGGGCGCTCGGCGCTTTTGTCTATAACACGGCTTCGAAGTTCGTGGGCGGCATAGAGATGGAAATGGATGCGGTCGCGACACAATACGGAGCGCAGCCTCCTTACGGCTCACAGCCTCCATACGGCTCGCAGCCGCCGCCGCAACAGTGGGGAGCCCCCCATTCTTATTAGCCTCAGTGCTCAGCTACGCGGGCCTCGAAGCCATCGCCCCTCATAGATTACCTCGGCCGGCCCGGTGAGCGCGACGTGGTTATCGTCGCGCCAGTTGACTCTTAGCGACCCTCCAGCCGTCAGCACGCGAATGCTGCGGTCTGTGAACCCGTTCAGCGCCGCAGCAACCGCCGCGGCGCTCGATCCTGTCCCCGATGAGAGCGTGCGCCCCACGCCCCTCTCCCAGAACCTGACTTCGATCTCTTCGCTCGACACCACGCGGGCAAACTCGACGTTGGTGCGTCTGGGGAATGCGGGGTGGTCTTCGATCAGCGGCCCAAGCTCCGATATGTTTATGCTTTCGAGGTCCGGCAGAAACAGCGTGCAGTGAGGGTTGCCCATAGACACGCACGTAACCTTGAGAATCTCGCCGCCCAGCCTGAGCCCGTAGCCGACGACTTGCGGGAGCGGCTGGTCGAGCGACATAGGCAGCTCGCCGCTTGAAAGTATCGGCTCGCCCATATCGAACTCGAACTCGAATAAGACGCCCTTCTGCTCGACCAGTCGGCCTGTCTTCACGCCGGCCCTTGTGCCTATGCGAACAACCGGCTCGTTCCAAAGCCCCGCGTAGTACAGGTACGCGGCGACGCAGCGCGTCCCGTTGCCCGATACTTCGGCTTCGCTCCCGTCGGCGTTGAATATGCGCGAGGCGAAGTCCCGGTCCTCGCCTCCGGCGCGAGTGACAAATACTATTCCATCTGCGCCCGCGCCGTAATTGCGCTGGCACATCTCGACGGCAAGCTCTCCGGCGCCTCCAATCGATTCTATGTCGGCAACTTCGATTATCAGAAAATCATTGCCCAGCC
>DASTET010000814.1:0-5560 GCA_035709445.1 Blastocatellia bacterium
AATGGCGTTGCCCTTCTGCAAGGGCGAGTAACCGAAACCATCAAGAATTATCAGTGCCAGCGGCGTGTGCTTCACTTTAACCAAATCCCAGGTCCTCCTATACAGGAATGAAGGATATATATCTCATGCAAAGCCAGGCGCATCTTTACATGTCTCGAACTCTACTTCTTTTTTATCACCTCGAGTTCAAAGTATAGCTCTTTGCCTCGTACAATGGCATTAAGGTAATGCTCCCAAATCTGGCGAAAGAAACGCAAACTCGGAAAGCGATGATCGAGGTTTATAAGCAGTTCGAAACCCATCAGCTTCCACAGCCTCAGCACGCTGACCCGCGCCGCCCGCTGGCGAAAGCGCACGTCCGTGTAAAACGCAAAGACCGCGCGCTCGTCCGTGAGATTGCGAAACGAATAGCTGTTCAGGTGATTGCGATGCGTGAGATCGGTTGCGAAGTCCGGATTGGTCCAATGCGGCGCGAGGAGCTTTACCATCCCGCCCGCGCGCGTTATACGGTGCAGCTCGCAGATGACCGCCATAGGATCGCGCACGTGCTCGATAACGTGACGGCCGATCACTTCGTCGAACTCGTCGTCTGCGAACGGGTAAGGCAGGTCGTCGAGGTCGTGAATCACGTCGGCGTCCGTTCGCGGATTCTTGTCCATCCCGACCGCGCCGGGCACTTTATTCGTTCCGCAACCGATATCGAGAACGCGCGGGCGCGCGCCTGTCGTGGGCTTCATAAACTGACCTGTTGCCGCGAAGGCAGGAGATCGACCTGCCCGGAACTATCTCTTCCCGGCAGCCTTGTTTGTCCGCTTTGCGAATCGTTCGGCGACGCTGGCGCTCGTGAACGCGGTAAAACCCGGATAGCGCGCGACACGATCAAGCTCTTCTTCTATGCGAAGCAACCGGTTATATTTCGCCACACGGTCGGTTCGGCTGGCCGACCCGGTCTTGATCTGCCCCGCGTTGGTCGCCACAGCAAGGTCGGCTATAAAAGTGTCTTCGGTCTCGCCGGAACGATGCGAGATCACCGATGTATATGAATGTGTCTTGGCCATCTCAATCGCGTCGAGCGTCTCCGTGAGCGTGCCTATTTGATTCACCTTTACCAGTATCGAATTGCCCACCTTTTCGCGTATGCCGCGAGAGAGGTACCCGGTATTGGTAACGAACAGGTCGTCTCCGACAAGCTGCACTCTCTGGCCAAGCTCGGCGGTCAGCGCGGCCCAACCCCGCCAATCCGATTCTGCCAGACCGTCTTCAATAGAGGCGATAGGGTACTGGCGCACCCAATCGCTATAAAGAGCGATCATATCCTCGGCGGACTTGCGCGAGCCATCGGACTTGCGGAAATAGTATCCGCCATTCTCGTAGAACTCGCTCGACGCGGTGTCGAGCGCAAGCGCCACCTGCTCGCCCGCCTTATATCCTGCTTGCCTTATCGCTTCGAGTATCGCCTCTATCGCCTCCACGTTAGATTTCAGGTTAGGCGCAAAGCCCCCCTCATCGCCAACCGCCGTCGAATACCCGCGCTTCTTCAGCACCGACTTGAGCGCGTGGAATACCTCGATCCCTGCGCGCAACGCGTCGGAAAAGCTGGAGAACCCGCCAGGAACAACCATGAACTCCTGAAAATCGACATTGTTATCCGCGTGCGCGCCGCCGTTGAGGATGTTCATAAGCGGGACCGGGAGCGTTCGCGCGCCTACTCCGCCGATATAGGAGTAAAGCGGCACATCGAGCGCCTCGGCGGCTGCGCGAGCCGTCGCAAGCGACACGGCGAGAATCGCGTTGGCTCCAAGCTTGCGCTTGTTCGGTGTCGAATCCGCTTCGAGCATCGCGCCGTCGATATCGGCCTGCGCCAGAGCATCGCGGCCGATTACGGCTTTTGATATAACGGTATTTACATTGTTGACCGCTTTCAGCACGCCTTTGCCCATATATCGCTTCTTATCATTGTCTCTAAGCTCTAGCGCTTCGTTCTCGCCCGTAGAGGCGCCCGACGGCACGGCGGCGCGGCCCACGACGCCGCTCCTGAGCGCGACCTCGGCTTCCACGGTCGGGTTGCCGCGCGAATCGATGATCTCTCTGGCGTTAACTCGTTCAATAATGGTCATATCGACTCCATTTTCATTTGAGTTTTCCCTTTACCAAGGCCGGCGTAGCATACAAAAACTCAAGCCCCGGCAATGAGCCAGGGCTGAAATACTGCTTCACCCATCCTTAGCAGGCCAATAATCGAAGCCGTATTGTAGCCCCTCAGTCGCACAACCGACAAGCCAGGTTTCCCTGTATCAAAATGCTCGCTCGCAAGTGCGCATGACTTGTTATAATCGCTAAGACATGTCGGAAGCAGAAAAGGAAGCCATAAAGATCCTGCTCGTCGATGACCATGTGGTTGTCCGTACGGGGCTCCGCCTGCTCATACAGAGCCAGCCCAGGTTCGTTATGGCTGGCGAGGCTGGAAACCGCGAGGAGGCGATTGCTCTTGCAACGAGGGAGCAACCCGACATCATTCTGCTGGACCTTGATCTCGGCAGCGATAACGGCCTCGATCTGATCCCCGACATCCTGAAAGCAGCCGAGCGGTGCCGCATAATCGTCCTGACAGGCATGCGTGACCCCGACCTCCATCGACAGGCCGTCATAAAGGGAGCACTAGGCGTCGTGCCGAAAGATAAAGCGGTAGAAGTGCTCATCAACGCCATCAATAAAGTGCAGGCCGGCGAGGCCTGGCTCGACCCCGCTACGATGGCCGGAGTGCTTACGGAAATGGCCCGCGCAGGCAAGCCCAAACCTGAAGACCCCGAATCAAAAAAGATCGCCACGCTTACAGAGCGCGAGCGCGAGGTGGTCACTTTGATAGGCGAGGGCCTCAAGAACAAACAGATTGCTGACCGCCTGTTTATAAGCGAAACCACCGTTCGCCATCACCTTACTTCTATCTTCAGCAAGCTCGATGTGTCGGACCGGGTCGAGCTTCTCATCTATGCCTACAGACACGGCCTCGCCGACCCGCCTGCAAACCGCTAATACTGAAATCCCTCAGTTATTCCCTGACCGGCACAATTGTGCTACGGGGACCGGATTATTCTCCTACGGCGAGCAATCTCAGATTGGTCCTTTTCTCCCGACCAAATTGGGAGCGGCAACCGATGTAATAAAACCTCTCTCGTGTTTTAATGTCACCGTTATGATGAGCAATGAACGCAGAGGGCGGACGAGGCAATCTGTTTGGTTGAAGCATCAGGTGGTGAAGTGGTAATGTGCCTGCGAGCGGTCTGTGGACAAGTCGTTTTGCAGGCGGGGGGTGCCCTCGCAGCGGTCGGGGGTGGCGATCCGAGCGGCACCCCAAAGGATAAAGGTCGGAGAAAGAGAACGATGTCCGGGGAGGACGAGATGTTAGAGCTGGTCACATCATCGAGTACAAGCGGCGGGTTTGCCTTGGGGCCACAGATCGATGAGATTTCTTACGAGAGCTTGAACGTTAATGACGAGATAATGATCCAGACGGCCAACAGCCAGTACAGGTTTTCAGTCGTAGACCCAGCACATTATCGTGGCCGCCTAACTGGCGGATCGCTCGGCCATCAATCCTACGATGTGACCTTCGCCGGCTCCGTGCTTGAAGAGATGGGTCGCGACCTAAGCGAGGTCTCTAAACTGAGGACCAATACGAGGGCCCTCTTCTACCTGGAGTCGCCGACCGGGCTCAAGCGAATGGTCACTTCGAGAATTACAGGCCTTTCCGTGCTCAAAAGCCAGAGCCTCTGATTCTTCTCTTCCGACTCAACCGCACCACAGGCTCATCCAGAATCAGGTGATAAGCTTGCCCGCCCTCTTCATCTTTCGCCGTTTTCGCCATTTCGAATCAAGGAGTATTTAAGCGATAATTGCCTGGAAATCCCGGACAATTGCTCAGGAGTATCGCTATGAGACTGGTCGGCAAGAATACTTCAATCGCAGGGCTCCTGGCAGCCCTGGCCATTCTCGCCTTTATCGCGATAGCTTCCTATCAGGGCACATCGAACCTGATCCAGACATCACGCCAGATCGCTCAAGAGTATACCCTGCTGAGAACACTCGACAGCGTGCTGCTCGACATAACCAACGTCGAAACGGGCTGCCGTGGCTATGTCATCACGGGCAGAGAAGATTATCTCGATCCGTATGAGGCCGCATTAGAATCTCTTGAGAATGATATGAATAATCTCAGGCGGTCGAGCGCGGATGACCCGGTGAGGAGGGAGCGGATCGACGAGCTTGAGGGCCTTATCGCCCGCAGGCGCGACGTGGCCCGCGAGACAATAAGGCTTCGCAGGGACCAGGGTTTCGATGCTGCTAATCAGTTTGTGCTCAAGAATACAGGGAAGCTCATCATGGACGATATAAGAAGCTCCGTTACCGTCCTGCAAAATGAGGAGCAAGACCTGCTCAACCGCCGCCTAAGTGAGATTGAGGCGAAAACCAGATCGACCATAATCACGCAGGTAGTAGGGTTCCTCTTGAGCTTCGGTCTGATCCTCCTGGCCTTCTTTTACTTAAACCGCGAGATATCGCAGCGCAAACGAGTGATGCGCAGCCTCGAAGAGACGACATCTCTTCAGAAGGCCATCCTCAACGGCGCGGACTATATCATCATCTCGACATCACCCGAGGGGGCGATAGGCACCTTCAATGCAGCCGCCGAGCGGAAGCTTGGCTACCGCGCCGAAGAAGTGATAGGCAAGACGACGCCCGCAATAATCCACGACTCGCAGGAGATCGAGCTGCGGGCGGCTGAGTTATCGAAAGAGCTTGGCGTCAAGGTCGAGCCCGGGTTTGAGGCTTTCATAGCCAGGGCCCGTGAAGGGGAGCCTGACGAGCGCGAATGGACCTATATACGCAAGGACGGCAGCCGCTTTCCCGCCCTCCTTTCTATAACGGCTATGCGCGACGGCGACGGCAGGATAACGGGGTTTATGGGTATTGCCAATGACATAACCGCGCGCAAGCAGATGGAGGCCGAACTTGCCAGGGCGCGCGATGCCGCGCTTGAGTCTGCGCGGATGAAGTCGGAGTTTCTCGCCAATATGAGCCACGAGATTCGCACCCCGATGAATGGCGTGATAGGCATGATAGGGCTTCTGCTCAATACCGACCTCACTCCGAAACAGCGCGACTTCGCCGAGACCGTCAGGTCTAGCGCCGAATCGCTCCTGACGATCATCAATGATATTCTCGATTTTTCAAAGATCGAGGCGGGAAAGCTCTCATTCGAGCTGCATGATTTCGACCTGCGCCAGGCGGTCGAAAGTGCCGTCGAGATACTGGCCGGGTCGGCCAGCGCCAGGGGAATAGAGTTAGCCTCGCTTATATATAAGGACGTGCCGACGCAGGTTCGTGGAGATGCTGGCCGGCTCAGACAGGTGCTGACCAACCTCATCAGCAACGCTATAAAGTTTACCGATATAGGCGAAGTAATAGTCCGTGTCACAAAAGAGAGCGAGACTTCCACTCATACGGTGGTTCGATTTGCAATAAGCGACACAGGGATAGGCATCTCGGAAGAAGCGCAGAG
>DASTET010000815.1:0-3608 GCA_035709445.1 Blastocatellia bacterium
TGCTGTCCCGGGGAAAAAGGGTAATCTTATCTATCGCGCGCTTGAGCATCTTCCGGTCTCTCATGAACTGCTGAAGCACGCCGAGCGGGCCGTATGTGGGGACGAGCGCTACAAGGTCCTGATCTGTTAGCTGCTCATCTACGAACCGCTTCAGTTGTTCTTTTATTCTTATAAAGCTGAAAGCGGGCAGGTGGATATTATCGACAAACAGGACTATCGTGCGCACTGGCTGCGGAGGCGGCTGCGCCCTCGTGGCTCCAGGAACAGTCGGTTTTCCGGGCTGAGCGACGGCGCCTGCTGCCCGGCCTTTGATGCGCTCGACCGAAAAGAAGCTGATGGGCTGGGGCCTGCCTTCGACCACGACTTCGAAGTCTTCCTGTTTGAGGTTATCTACAAGCTGCCCTTTGCGGTCCGTGACGACGACGCGCATCTCGATGAGGTCCGACTTGAGCCGTATGGCCTGGTCCTGCTCGCCGGGCTTATTCTGGGACTGTCCTGTAATAACCATCTGACCGGCCACAACGATGCCCGCCAGCGTTAATACGAACTTTCTGCCTGTCATCCGTTATTCTCCTCTTGCCAGGATGAGTAGAGCCCTGATCATCCCATTGCGCTCAGCTCGCCAGGTGGACACCGGTCCCTATAATACCAGGATGAGCGACATCCGGTATAAAAATATACATCTGAGTAATTCCCTTTTGCGTTGAATCTATTTCCTCAGGCAATCGAGCGTCGCGTCTCGCGGGCCATCAGTTCGGCCACTCGCGCGGCGCAGTGTCGGCCCTGATCGCGCGCAAGCAGCGCGATCCGCGTGCGCCGGGAGAGGAAGTCTTCGACCGTCGCCGCCATCTCAGAACGGGCTGCATAAACGATCTCTGCTTCAATCTGTGGCAGGTCTTCGATGAGCCTCTTTTTGAGGTCGTCCGATCTTCGAGCGATTTCGAGCACATCTCTGTAGTTCCCGCCGTAGCTTCGTATCAAATGCTCGGCTGTCTCGACCGTAACGTTGAATTCTTTGCTTGCGCTTGAAGCCGCCTCTTCCCACTCGCTTTCGGGCATCGCTCCGCCCGCAAGCTCTATCTCGCGGGTCAGGCTGCGGGAAGGCTTGCCGAGCCTTCGGGCGACGATGTCTACGGCATGCTCGGCCATGCTTCGATATGTGGTCAGCTTACCGCCTATGATTGAGATCAGCCCCGAACCGCTTTCGATGATCTGTTCTTTGCGCGACAGCTCCGAAGTCGATCCGCCGTTTCCGCCTACGAGCGGTCTCAGCCCGGCGAAGACGCTTATCACATCGCCCATAGATATGCCTGCGCGGGGAAAAGCTCGCGCGGCTGATTCCAATATATTCTCGACCTCGCCCTCTTCGGCGAGCGGATTATCGATGTCGCCCGTATAATCGGTGTCAGTCGTGCCGATAAGGGTCCGCCCGTGCCAGGGGATGACGAAAAGGAACCTCTGCTCGCCAATCGAGGGGATGAGTATCGCCCGGCGGCTGCCGATCTTCTCTGACGGCAGCACTACGTGAATGCCCTTCGACGGACGCAGCCTGATGGCCCGGTCTCTTCCTCCGAGGTGCGCAACTTCGCCTGCCCATACCCCGGTCGCGTTGATCACAACGCGCGCCCGCAGCAGGAGAGTGCGCCCGCTCATAAGGTCTTCGACTTCTACCGAGGAGACGCGACCGTTCTCTTTGACGAAGCTGCGCGCCTCCGCATAGTTTGCGACCGCAGCTTTGCGCAACGCAGCCGCTTTTATCACCTCTATCACAAGCCTCGCATCGTCGGTCAGGCAGTCGTAGTAGAGGAAGCATCCTCTCAGCCCCTCGGCGTCGAGCGCGGGGGCCATCTCAAGGGCCTGCTCGCGCGCGAGCCATCTATGGCGCTCTATGTTTCTGCGCCCGGCAAGCAGGTCGTAAAGCGAGAGACCTATCTTGAGCTTCAACCTGTTCGATCCGAGGGGGGAGCGTTTGCCCGATTCATAGACCGGGACGAGAAAGCCGAGCGGTATGCTCAGGTGCGGCGCGATTCGCGTGAGCGTTGCGCGCTCGACGAGCGCCTCACGCACAAGCCCGAAGTCCATCTGCTCAAGGTACCGCAGTCCGCCGTGTATGAGCTTTGACGAGCGCGAGCTTGTCCCGCTCGCGAAGTCTCGCTTCTCTACGAGCGCGACCGAAAGATGGCGCGAGGCGGCGTCGAGCGCGATGCCTGCGCCCGTTATCCCGCCGCCGATAACCGCAAGATCGAAAGTCTCGCTCTCGAAACGGTCGAAGCTCGCCGCCCGGCTCCTCAATGAAAGCTCTGATGTATCGCCTTGATCGATGTCGAGATCGCCTTTCAAGAAGTCAGAATCCAGGAGCCAGAAGCCAGAAGGCAGTCGCCGCAGATTCTGATTTCATTCACTCGGCAGCTATCGAGATACTGCGCGAGAGATTCTGGATTCTGGCTCCTGGATTCTGACTTCTTACAAATGTAGATGTTGAATAAAACGGCTGCAAGGGTTAGGATGCTGCGCGGCGATTTCATTTCATGGAAGGGCCGATATGGATTATGCCGGGACCGCTTGAGGGAGTTCGAGTGATAGATTTTGGCCGCTTCATTGCCGGGCCTTATTGCGCCATGCTCTTTGCCGACATGGGTGCGGACGTGATACGGGTCGAGCGACGCGAAGGCGGCGAGGACCGCTATCTCGGCCCCGTCACCGAAAGCGGGGAGGGCGGTCTGTTTTTGAACCTGAACCGCAACAAGCGCGGCGTGACGTGCGACATCGCGCACCCGCTCGCTGGCGAGGTAATAAACCGGCTGGTGCGCGGCGCCGATATAGTCATAGTCAATATGCCGATCGCCGATATGAAGCGGCTGCGGCTCGATTACGACTCGCTCTGCCGCGTCAGGCCGGACATCATTCAGGTGATGGCTTCCGCCTACGGGCCTGACGGGCCTTACGCGAACCGCGTGGGGTTTGACAGCGTGGCGCAGGCGATGAGCGGCGCGATGAGCCTGACGGGATTTCCTGACGTGCCGGTGCGCTCGATCGTCTCCTATGCCGATTACGGCACCGCTTTGCACGCGGCCTTCGGAGTTATGGTCGCGATCTACGAGCGGCAGAGGACCGGGCGCGGGCGGCTGATCGACGTGTCGCTGCTTGCCACGGGCGTGACGTTTATGCTGCCGCTGCTTGCAGAAAGAGCGGTGACCGGGATTCGCCGCGCGCAGCAGGGCAACACCGGGTATTATGCAGCGCCGAGCGATGTCTATCGCACGCGCGACGGGTGGATCAACGTGCCCACGATAGGAGATCACATGTTTCGCCGATGGGCGCGGCTTATGGGGCGTGAAGACCTCCTGTCCGATCCGCGATTCGCTGACGACCTGAGCCGGGCAGACAATGTCCAATCGATAAACGACATTATGTCCGACTGGTGCGCGCGGCATACCCGCGAAGAGGCTATGCGCGAGCTTGATCGAGCGCGGATACCCTGCGCGCCGGTTTATGATCTGGGCGAGGTGCTCGAAGACCCGCAGGTTAACGCTAGAAACCTGCTCAAGGAGGTAGAGTACCCGGGCGCGAGCAGGCCAGTCCCGCTCTCGACGACGGCTGTGCGACTC
>DASTET010000816.1:0-5211 GCA_035709445.1 Blastocatellia bacterium
TAAGCCCCGCTTTCTTTGCCAGCATCCATAGAGTTTCTGCTTTCAGGTCTCTCGCAAAGAAATACCATTCGCGGGTCTGTGTCGCCGTGGGCGGCTCGAATATGCGGTTCTGCACTATGCCGTGAAAAGCAGGCCGAACGCCCGTGACAAGCGTCGTGTGCGCGGGATAGGTGACGGAAGGATAGACGCCTTCGACGCCTTCGGCCCACGCGCCCTCAAGCTTCATCCGCACGAGGTTCGGGAGTCGCAGTCCCGCCTGTGAGGGAGCCGTGTAATACTCAGGGACCAGCCCGTCTATAGAGATCATTATGAGGTGCGAGTCGGCGCGCGGCTGTCCTGTTCGCCCGCTTTGCGCCGCCTGGCCGGGCCATGCATACAGATTGATCGCTGCTGAAAACAAGAAGAGCGCCAGAAGGACCGAAGCGCCAGATCGAAATCGTTTCACCATAGCACCTCTCCGGATTCTATTCTTAAACTTCTATCGTAAGGCCGTCTCTGCCGATTATGACCTCGCCTGAGTATATCGATTCGATCTCTTTCTTCAACTCGCTTTCGTTCACATCGAAATAGAAATGAGTGACCGCCAGTCGAGCTACGCCGGCATCGCGCGCCATCTCGGCAACATCCCTGATCGATAGATGCGGCACGCCTTCGCGCCGCTCACGGAAGGAGCATTCGGACACAAGCAGGTCGGCGCTGTCGAAAAACGCCGCCAGCTCGCTGCTTGCATCCGTGTCGCCCGTATAGCATATTGCGCGCCCCTGAGACTCGACCCTCGCCGCGAGGCTCTCTTGCGTGTGAGGGGTCTTTGCGACGGAGATGAAGCACTCCTGGGCAAGCTCGATCCGCTCGCCCGGCGAAACCATGCGGAGAATGACGGGGAACTTCGGCTCGAACAGATTCTCTCCGAAGGCCGTTTTAAGCCCCTCCATAACCCGGTCGATTCCCTCCGGGGCTATAATCATCAGCGGCTCGCTGCGCGGGTTGCGCATCCCGTACTTGAAAGCGAAAAACAGAGAGGCAATCTCGCCCGCGTGGTCGACGTGAAAGTGGCTTATGAAGACGTGCGTCATCTCTTCCCACTCCGCGTGGTAACGGGCGAGCGCGTGCACCGTCCCCGCGCCGCAATCCATCATCAACCGCACCCCCGGCGCCGTGATGAAATACCCCGCCGAGTTTCTGTTTCCGTCCGGGACTACGGTCCCCGATCCGAGTATCGTCAGCATCATAACAGTGGCCAGTGGCCAGTGACCGGATGTAATCGTTACAATACACACCCTATCAACATCAACACTGAGCAGTCAGGATACCATTGGCCACTGGCCACTGGCCACTGTCTTTTGGTAGCATCGTTCGAGTCACAGAGGCAATTTTGTACTCTGGTGGTAAAAGAATGGCGGCACCCAGCACGAACACCGGCAGCGCAACTGTGAAGACCCAGGCTGCGCCGCGCGCGGGCGCGGTGATGGCTATACTGCTTCTGATCTTTTTTCTCGGGACGAGCGACAACCAGATGATCTCGCCGCTCCTGCCTTACATCGCCGCCGAATTCGGCATAGCCGTAGGCGATGTGGGCCAGTTGATGGGGCCGGCTTACGCGCTTGCGGCTGCGACCGCGGCGCTGCTGATAGGGCCTCTGTCGGACAGATACGGCAGGCGCAGGTTTCTCCTTTATGGGTCGATCCTGTTCGGCGCGTCGCTTCTGATCGTGTCCGCGATGCAGAACGTCTATGCGCTCGCGTCGGTGAGACTGCTGACGGGGCTTGCGGCCGGGACTTTTTCTACGTGCGCGATTGCCTACGTCGGAGACTATTTCCCTTACGAGCGGCGGGGCATGGCCATGAGCGTTGTGCAGGCTGGATATTTTGCCGCGCTCGTATTCGGCGTGCCGGTCGCGAACCTGCTGGCGCAATGGCAGAGCTGGCGAGCGAGCTTCGCCCTGTTCGGCCTGATCGCGGCGGCGGCATTCTTTCTGGTGGCGGCGCTTCTGCCGGATGATCGCCACCTTATGGCCGAGCACGGACACGAAACCGGCTCCCGGGGCCGGTTTGAAAACATGAGGCTCTTATTCGCGAGCGTCGACCGCGTCGCCGCGATAGCCGCGGCTTTTCTGGTATCAGCCGGGTTCGTAGGCTTCATCTTTTATCTGGGCTCATGGCTGAAGAAGTCGCTTGAGCTGAGCGCCAATCAGATCAACCTGTTCTTTGCCATGGTCGGAGTGGCCGCGCTTGCAGGCGGGCTGGTCGCGGGGCCTGTGGCCGACAGGTTCGGAAAGCGCAACCTTTCGATTCTGAGCACCGTTATACTTGCCGCTATGCTCTTTATTATCCCGCGCCTTGGGTGGGGCGTGATTCTCTTCTCCGGCTTCCTGATAGCGAGCCTCGCATTCGCCTTCCGCCAGGGCCCGTTGCAGGCGCTTGCGACAGAGATGGTGCCGCGCAGCGCGCGCGGCTCATTCGTCGCTGTGCGCAACACGGCATCGCAGATGGGCATCGCCGTCTCCACGGTCGTTAGCGGGCTGCTTTATGACAGCGCCGGGTATATGGCCGTAGGGCTCTTTAGCGGCGCAGTCACGCTCGCTGCGGGTCTGTGCATATTTCTTATGAGAGAGCCGCAACAGGAAGGGGCCTTATCCGATCATCACGCTTGATCTCTACCCACGATGAACCCTTCCCCGACAAGCGAGACAACCGCGAAGCGACCGCGCCGGTGGTGGCGCATACTGAAACGGGTCATTATCTCGCTCGCCGTGATCCTGGCAGTTCTCGTTTTCGGCGTCTTCCCTTACTGGATCTCGACCGTGGCCACGAATGCGAAGACGCGCTCGGCGGACCGCCAGCTCACAGAGACGCCCGCGACTTTCGGCGCCGAGTACAGGGATGTGGAGTTTCAGACCGCCGACGGGGTCCGTATAAGCGGGTGGCTTCTTGCGAGCCGCGACCGGCGAGTGACGATCATATATTCGCACGGCCTTTTCCGCTCGCGGCGCGAGCTTCTCAGCAGGGCCGTCGATCTATGGAAGCTAGGATACGGAGCGTTGCTTTATGATTCGCGCAATCACGGCGAGAGCGGCCCTGCGCGCGTGAGCCTCGGTTATCACGAAAGACTGGACGCGCAAGCTGCGGTTCGGTTCCTTCTCGATGAAGCGAAGACCGAAGACCGTATAGTCCTCTTCGGCATCTCTATGGGCGCGGCCACGGCGTTGCTCGCGGCGGCAGAGACCCCTGAAGTCGCAGCGGTAATATCCGACAGCTCATTTCTCTCCTTTAAAGACACGACCGATCACCACGTCAGGATGTTCCTCGGTCTTCCGGCCTTCCCGATAGCAAATGAGGTGAGGTTCTTTATAGAGCAGCGGGCCGATTTTGACGGGTCCAGGCTCGACGTAGTCGATGCGGTGAGGCGGATAGGGGACCGGCCCATTCTATTTATCAACGGCGCGAACGACAGGCGGATGCCGCCCGATCTTGCCCGAAAGCTCTACGAAACATCCGCAAGCGTGAAAAAAGACCTGCTCATAGTCGATGGGCCGGGCACCGAAGTTCACGGCCATGCATACCAGGCAGCGCCGGCGGTCTATATCGAAAAGGTCGACCGGTTCCTGACCTCCGCGATTGAGGAATAAGAATTCAGCAAAGACGAAATAACCGCAGAGGACGCCGCAGGAACGCAGAGGTTGTTATTCCTCTGCGTTCCTCTCTGGTAAATACTTTTGCCTCATCCGAGAACTGAATAGCCCTGGATAAGGATCGGCGCCCGTTATATCTTTCCGCGCCATTCGTTTGCTGTCGTCACGGGGTTGGATTATGATTCCGGAATGCGAGAAGACGCTCTTTATGAGGATCAGGTTATCGAACTGAGCCCGCGCCGTCGCAGGACCTGGTTGTGGGTCGCTTTTGCGCTGCTGGCGTTAATCTTCCTGTTCGGCTCTCAGGTCATCGAAATCTATATCGACTCGATATGGTTTTCCTCCGTGGGCTACGAGAGCGTTTACTGGTACAAGTTCAAGCTCGGAGGGGTGCTCTTTATCATCTTTCTCGTGGCCACCTTTTTGATCATGCGATTGCCGTTCGTGCTGCTCAACCGTATATTGCCGCAGCTTACGGAGCGACCCTTCTATCGCAGGATCAGCGTCGAGGATATGCGAGAGATGAACCTGTTGCCGCTCATATACCGCCCCGGAGTCTGGGCGATTTCCGGATTGGTGGCCCTGGCTTATGCGGTGAGCATGAGCAGGGCGTGGTCTGATTTCGCTTTGTATCTAAACGCGCAGCCCGCCTCTGTGAGCGATCCCGTATTCGGGCGTGATGTGAGCTTTTATCTTTTCACGCTGCCTATGATCGAGCTTTTATCGAGCTGGCTGACGACGCTCGCCCTCTTACTGCTGATAGTCGTGGCGGCTGCCTCGATTTATGTCTCATACATCGAGCGGATGAGAGGGCTTGGCGGGCCGGAGGTCGAGCGTCAGGCGGCGGTCGCAATTAGCGCAGCCGCTTCTTTCTTTGCCCTCGCGCTTGCCGCAAGCACATACCTTAGCCGGTTCGATCTGCTTGAGAAGCAGCACCGGGCCTTCACCGGCGTCGGCTACACGGACGCAAACGTCCTGCTGCCTGCGCTGAATGTGCTCGCTGTTGTGCTGATACTGGCGGCCATCGCGCTTGCAGCGAACGCCATTTTTTTGAAGCGGAAGCAGCTCGTCAAACACGTAGCGATACTGGTAGCCGCCGTGTGGCTCGTGGGGATTGTGATCGTCCCGCAGGCGGTGCAGTACTTTTCCGTAGGACCGAACGAGCTTGCTAAAGAGACGCCTTTCATCGAGCACAATATCAACATGACGCGCCGCGCGTTTGCGCTCGACCGCTTCAAAGAGAAGCCATTTCAGCCCGCCCCGACGCTTTCGACCGGACAGATCGAGGGCAACCAGCAGATGCTCGATAATGTAAGGCTCTGGGACCCGCAGGCGCTGCAATCTACTTTCAGCCAGGTCCAGGAGATAAGGACATATTACGAGTTCCGCGTGCCCGACATCGACCGCTACACGATAAACGGTCGCGTCCGCCAGGTGATGCTCGCCGCGCGCGAGATGAATGTCGATCAGTTGCCTGAGCAGTCGAGAAACTGGATAAACCAGCATCTCGTCTACACGCACGGCTACGGGGTGACCATGTGCACCGCAAACGAGTTTACCCCGGAAGGGCTGCCGCACCTTTT
>DASTET010000817.1:0-3941 GCA_035709445.1 Blastocatellia bacterium
TTTTATCGGAGGGATGATGACCCACTCTGCTCGCGTTTTGTTTGCCCCAGTCTAGCTCACCCTTCCTCGCAGGATTTTAGATAGTTTTGCAAGATTGTGTGACCTGACCTGTGACCTGACTCTTTTCGAACTACTGCGCAAGGCCGACGCGGCGCAGCAGGTCTGTGAATCGCGGATCCGAGCGCAGGGGGTCGAGGTTGGGTTCGACCCCGAGGTATATGACCCCATAGCCGCGCCTGGCACAGGCTTGCTCCAGTAAAGCTAGAGCCTCATCCGCTCGGCCCAATTGAGCCATGGCTTGCGCAGCTTCAATCTCCCCGCCCGTCGGCGGACTCGATAACTTCACTATTTTCTGCCAATAATCCCTGGCGTGCAGCACCGGCGCCGCTCGAATTGCCGCTGCCTCAGGGGTGTCGTAGCCCAAGAATGTCATACACTTTTGGTGTGTATCCATAGCCTCTCGGTACATCCCCTTCTGTTCGAAGACGTGCCCGAGATAACCATAAACTTCGCCGAAGTTCGGGTCCCGGCTGATCACCCGCTGGCACTGAGCAATCGCCCCTTCATAATCTCGCCCATAATATAAAACCAATGCTTCAATGGATGGAATAATGAGCGACAACGGATCTAGCTGCTGCGCCAGCCGTATCTCACGTAAAGCCTGCTCGTGCCGCCCCATGCCGCTGAGGAACTCGGCGTACCACTGGTGAGCCGTGGCATAATGCGGATTGATTTCAATCGCCTGCCTGAAGGCATGGTCTGCGCCCGCCCAGTCCCACTCGTAGCCGGACTTGATCATCGCCAGCGCGGCGTGTGCTTCCGCAAGCGAGCCGTCTATCTCTAACGCCTTCTGCGCTTCTTGTTTCGCTTTCGGGAAAGCGACGGCTGGTTCCAGCAGGTAGTAATCGCTGAGCGTGATGTAGGAGTCAGCCAGCCCCGCATGCGCCCGGGCGTAGTTCGGATCGAGCTCGATGGCTTGCTCCAGCAGCTTTACGCTCTTGCGTATCCCCTCGAAGTTTCTCTTATTCCAGTAGTATCGGGCTTCCGTATAGAGGCGGTTGGCTTCGAGGTTTTCTGTGTCGTGACGGACGACAAGCTGGCGCTCTGCGCCGGTCAGTTGCGGCAGAAGCGCTTCTGCCGCCTGTTCGGCAAGCGCGTCTTGCAAGGCAAACGGATCGCTGCCGCGTTCGTCAAAGATCCCGGCCCATAACTGTTGTCCGTCGCTTGCGCGCAACAGCCGCGCCCTCACCTGCAGTCGCTGGCCTGCGCGTTGAAAGCTCCCATCGAACACCACGTCGACCTGCTGCTCCCGGCCCGCCGCCAGTGGGTCTACCGCTTTGCCCTCGTAGTCCAGTACCGCCCGCGTCGACCGCACAGTGATCTGCCGCAGTCGCCCCAGCCGCATGATCAAGGCATCGGCAAGCTTCAACCCCAGAGACGGGTCCTCTTCATTCGGGTCTAATGACTTGAAAGGAAGCACTGCGATTGACCTGATCGGCCTGGGGGTAGCTTTCGGCCTGAACCAGAAGTGGGAAGCGGCGACTGCCGCCACCACCATGATGGCCACAGCCACCAGATACCGGCCGCTCCGTTTCCTGCCGACCGCCGCCGCGTCTGCATTTCTATCCCTCTGGAGATTCCTCAGGTCAACCAGAAGCTCGCGCGCGCGCTGATAGCGGCGCCCGCAGTCCTTCTCCAAACACTTACGGATGATGTGCTCCAGCTCCGCAGGCACATCGTAATTGAACCGGGCTATCGCTTCCGGCTGTGCATGCGATATCCGGTCTATGATCTCGGCAGGCGTTGAACCGCTGAAGGGTAACCGGCCGGTCGCCATCTCATACATCACCACTCCCAACGAGAAGAGGTCAGACCGATGATCTACCTCTTTGCCCAGCGCCTGCTCGGGGCTCATGTACCGGACTGTGCCCATCACCATACCCGGCTCAGTTTGTACCCTGGTATTCATTTCGCTACTGAGTTTCCGCTGGGTGCTATCCTCAACTTTGGCCAGCCCGAAGTCTAGCACTTTCACCTGACCTCTCGCCGTCACCATGATGTTCGCTGACGTGATGTCCCGGTGGACAATGCCTCTGTTGTGGGCCTCATCGAGCGCGTCCGTCACCTGCGCGGCTATGTCAATGATAGCGTCCGGGGCGAGCGGGCGACCGCCGAGCTGTGCGGAGAGGGTCTGCCCTTTTATATACTCCATCGCGATGAAGGTCGTTGACTCAGCCTCCCCGATCTCGTAAATGGTCGCCACGTTGGGGTGGCATAAGGCCGAGGCGGCACTCGCTTCTTGCTTAAATCGGCGCGCGCGAATTTCATCTTTGGCAAAGTTATCAGGCAAAAGCTTCAGGGCGACCTCACGGTCCAGCCGGGTGTCTTCGGCAAGATATACCTCACCCATGCCACCACTGCCCAGTCTGGCGGTAATCCTGTACGGTCCTATAGCTTTGCCCATCCAGGGGTTGGTCGCAGGGGCCGACAGCAAATCAGGCGCAGGCTCAGAGGCGAGTGATTCGATGAGACTCTCCGATTCTTCATCAGCGGCCAGCAGTGCCTCTATCTCCTTTAAGAAGTCAGGCTCGTCAGCGCGGGCTTGATCCAAAAAAGCCCCGCGCTCCTGCGGATTGCACCCAGCCGAGGCCTGCAACAGCCCGTTCCTTTGTTCCGGCTCTGGCCGCATATCTTTACACCTCGTGCGGCAATCGACACCTCCCCAGTCAACATGTTAATCCGTTCCGCTCGGGGAGTCTGCGTCTCCCATCACAGGAGTTTGTGACCGCTGTCACCATGCCGCGCCTTTTCCGTCTACCTCAAGTTACTTGTCGTATCTCAGGTCTCATGGCGGCTTGTCGCCAGGCGAATACGAACCGCAGACAGCAAGCTGTTAGAGCGGACGAAGGTCACCGCCGGAGCAGCCGAATGGTGGGCTAAAGCTGAGAACTGATCGGATCTTGAAAAAGGCAAAATTATCGGAAGGATAATGACAACGACCCGAGTGTCGGACTGCCTCGAAAGGATGATTCTACCAGCGTTAGTTATTCGGGTCGTTGCCTGACAGTTAGATTCTTTAATACCCCTTGTCGAGTTGCCCTGCCGTGTAAAACTTTTCCACCTGTCTTGAATCGAAACAGGATGCGCGCAAGCCAGCTCGCCGCATCAAGCCTTCTATGACGCGATCAATCCTCTTCTTCATCGTTGGCGAGCTCGGACTTGCGCTCCGCGGCGAGGGCGGCGAAGTGCTCGACTATGCGCTGGGCCTGGCGTTCGCCCACAAAAGGCTTCAGCTCGGCAAAGCTCGCCTCAGAGACGCGTTTGAGGCTGCCGAAATTTCTGAGAAGCCGCGCCTTCAGCTTCTCGCCTACGCCGGGTATGGAGGTGAGGTCTGATTGAAAATCGCGCATAGCGCGCCGCTTGCGATGATAGGTCACGGCGAAGCGATGAGTTTCGTCGCGGATCATCTGTATGAGGTGGAGCACGGGCGAATGGCGGTCGAGCCGGACGGGCTCGGGCCGCCCCTTTACAAACAGAAGCTCTTCGCGTTTTGCTATCGAGGCTGTAGGCAGCGCCTCAAGCCCAAGCTCGTGAAGCGCGCGCGCTGCGGCGGCAAGCTGCCCCTTTCCGCCATCGATGAGCACGAGGTTCGGCAGCGGCTTATCTTCGCGCAACAGCCGCGAGTATCTGCGACCCACCACTTCGTACATAGATTGAAAGTCGTCGGCGCGGCCTTCGACCGAGCGGACCTTGAACTTTCGATAATCGGCCTTCTTCATCTCGCCGTGCTCGCAGACGACCATCGATGCGACGTTCTCGCTCCCCTGGATGTTCGATATGTCGAACGATTCAATGCGCTCGGGAAGCTCAGGCAGCTCCAGCGCCTCCTGAAGCTCCTGCAAGACCTTCTGCATGTCGGGCCGCTGTATGCGAAATCTCTG
>DASTET010000818.1:0-3356 GCA_035709445.1 Blastocatellia bacterium
ATCGCCTGCTGGGCGTTGAGTATCAGGTTCAAAAAGATCTGCCGCATCTGGTCGGGGTATGCGTGAACGGCGGGCAGATCGGCATCCATCATTCGGACGACCCTTATGCCCGAATGTTGCAGCTTCTTTTCGACAAGCGCCAGCGTGTCATCAATGAGCTGGTTTACATTGACCCATTCGACCCCGCCCGACCTCCGCGCGAATCCTAACATCTGGCGGATGATATGCGAGACGCGCTCGGTCTCCTTGAGCGCGATGCTCAAAAATTTCGCGTTCGTAGCCTCGTCCTTCGCAGATTGCAAAAGAAACAGCGAGTTCTTTATGGCTTCTAGCGGGTTGTTGACCTCGTGTGCGATAGAGGCGGCGAGGGTGCCGACGGCGGCGAGCTTCTCAGATTCGAAGAGCTTCTGCTCGACCCGGCGGCGTTCCAGCTCGCGTATCTCCGAAAGGTCGTGGAGTATGGAGACGACTGCCGCCACCTGGCCCTTTGCGTCGGGGACCTCGACCGAGGTTATCTCCATCGGGAGGGTTTCGCCCGTCTCCGGATCGATCAGCTCGATCTCGGCGTGGCGACCGCCGGGAGTTGCCGACGCGATCCCCGAAATGAAAGAGGTGAGCTTGACCGAGTTCGTTCGCACCGCCGCCAGCGACCGGTCGGCGAGCGGGTCCGCCTGCCCGAACGGCAGCCTCTCCTGCTGCGGGGCCGCCTGCTTCTGCTGAAAGAGAAGCTCGGCGCGGCGATTGAAGAGAATAAAATTTCCGCCCATATCGGTGACGACTATCGGGTGCCCGACGTTTTCTATTATACGGTTCAGCCGGTCGCGCTCACCCCGCGCCTCGGCCTCGGCCTGTTGCAGCTTTGCATAGTTGCGCGCAAGCTCTTCGTTGGCCTTTCTGAGATCGGTCACGTCGCGAAAGACCGAGACCAGCCCTATGCGCTCGCCCTGCTCGTTGAGCGCGGGCGTGGAGATGACTTCGAAGTGGATGTCGGAGCCTTCTATAGGATCGACGAGCGTCAGGTCACGTCCGAGCACTTCTGTCGAAGAGACGGCGGCGCTCGAAAGATAGGCCGAGAAGAGGAGGTCGTTCATCTTGAGCGCGCGCTTCTTTCCTTCGCTCGCGTCCTCCGAGCCGCTGAAGAGTACTTCGGCCCGCCGGTTCTGTAGAAGTATCTCGTTATCGAGGTTGGTGAGCACTATCGGGTCGGCGACCGATTTCATGACGGACTCGACCCACTGGCGCTCGCGCCTGAGCATCCTGACGGTCGCCGTCATGTCCTCTATCTCTATCGCCGCGGCCAGAGCGACCCCCACCTGATCGGCGCACTGCATGAGAAGGTCGAGCATCACCTCGTCGGTCGCGGCCCGGTTCGTGCCGATATAGAGCGCGCCCAGGCACATGGACTTTGGCAGCCAGTATCTCTCTTCGACCAGTCGCCTGCGCGCAAGCTCCCCTTCCGCTCGCTCTTCGCCCCATTGCCCTCCGAAAAGCGGCAGGCCGAGTATATCGGTGGTGGTCGCAAGCTTGCTTAAGAAGGGGCTGTATTCGTCGCCGCCGCGATTGACCCAGACTGGACGCCCTTCGTGGATCACCGATACGCCCACCGCGGCTGAATCCAAAGGCATCTCGATCCGCTCGACCGCGCTGTTGTCCTCGAACCCCGCCGCCATCCTCACCCGCAGCGTGGCGTTGCGCATATCGACCAGTGCAATCGCGGCGTTCTGATAACCCAGGTCGGCGGTTATGGTGTCTAAAGCGAGCAGCATCCGCTCGTCCAGGCTCTTCGTGGCGAGCATCTCCGCCGTCATCTTGAGGAGAATCTCGTATTGGCGGGCGCGCAGGTCGGGCATCGCGCCACCGACGGGGCTGCCATCAGCAGTTCCGGATTTTGCCCTTCGGTCTTCCATCGAGAAGAGATGGACAGGATTAACTGGATTAACAGGGTTCTCATGTCAATCCTGTAAATCCTCTCCATATGGATTTACGGCAGCCCCTTCATCTCCGTTCTCTCTCCACCTCTATCGTCGTGCGGCGCCGTACGTCTTCTTCGACCGTTTCAGGGCCTTGTCCGAGCGCAGGACGCGAGACGGCCGGTGTCAGTCCGACAGCCTCGGCATACTTTAAATAAGTATCTATCGAAGCCACAACGACACGAGCCTCGACCGTTATCAGATCGATCCCGACCAGCGAGATGCGTACCCATGCATCGACGACTATGCCTTTATCCAGCACGCGGTCGAGCACGTCGATCAAGCTGGTTCCGCCTGGTGCTCTTTCAACAGCCATTTAATTGAGTCCTCGTTTTCGAAGTCAAAATGTCTCGCAGCGGCTGCGCTTGTTGCAGCGCGCAGCCGCCGCCGGTCCTGCACTCATTTGCGGGAGCGCGCCCGGCCCTTATTAACCGCGCCAGCCGTTTTCGGGGCGGCGCTCAATCGCCTGATCTCGGTTTCGAGATACTCGATCCTGCGACGCAGTTCCATATCCTCTGCATCCTCCCGGTCGAGCATCTTTGTGAGATTGCGGTCGTAGCGCCACCAGTTCAATCCGATCTGCTCGGCCTTATCTATAGAACAGACGAGCAGGCGTATTTGCAGCGTCAACAACTCCACGTTGGCGAGCGATATTTTTATATCGCCGGCGATCACCAGCCCTTTATCAAGTATGCGATCCAGCACATCGACGAGCCCCGGCGGGCGCGAGGTGATCAGATTCGTTCGCTCGGTTGACAATACCTCGCTCCTCCATAATCGGGTGCCGACCGCTTCCGGAACCTGCCCCGCTCAGATCAAACGACCCAGGGGGCCGAGATCGATGTTAAGGTCTTCGTCCGCAAGCCCGAACTGCTTTTTCAGCACCTCCATTTTTTCTTCCAGCTTCATCAAGGCGAGTCCGAGATTCTCTATCTGCTCGGGCGAAAGATTGCCGCCCTCCATGCGATTGATTGCCTGTTTTTCGAGCAGACGGCGAATGAACTCGATCAATGTAAGGACTAGTTTCGCCAGACCACGCTCCACGTTTTGCGCATCAATATTTATGCGCTCCGGCAATGCCTGCGTCGCATATCGGAGCTCTTTGATGAACTCATCGACGTTTTCTGTATCTATCTCCGGCTGCAAAGAGTCCGTAGAATCGGGCGAAAACTCCAAGATATCATCCCCAAAGGAGTCCTGTCTCAAACTCGGATACGAACGAAGCTATAAGGCGGCCAGGCGCCGCTGATCAGGAAACGCAGATCGTCACGCTCCCGCCGGATACTGCTCAGGCGCTCGCGATACACACCCACATGCGCCCGCTCTACAAGGTGCGCCGCGACAATCACCAGCGCATCCGCGGGTCTGACACTCATTATCGCCTCA
>DASTET010000819.1:0-5959 GCA_035709445.1 Blastocatellia bacterium
TCGCGGCGACCGATACGTACTGCGCGGTCAAAAAATATGGATCACCCACGGAGGCGAGGCCGACGTCTATATAGTGATGGCGGTGACCGAGAAAGGGAAAGGCGCAAAAGGCGTAAGCTCTTTTATTGTGGAGAAGGGCGCGGCAGGATTGGCCTTCGGCAAGCGCGAGCGTCCCATGGGGCTGCCGCATCACACACGCGAAGTCTTCTTCGAGGATTGCGAGATTCCCCGCGAGAACCTCATCGGTCGCGAGGGCGAGGGGTTTCGCGTTGCAATGACGGCACTCGATTCGGGACGGATCACGGTAGCTGCGACATCGGTAGGGCTTGCGCAGGCCGCGTTCGATCACGCTCTGAAATACTCAACCGAGCGACGGGCCTTCGGGCAGGCGATAGCCGATTTCCAGGGCATACAGTTTATGCTCGCCGACATGGCAACATCGATAGAAGCGGCCCGCTGTCTCGTGCGCAAGGCGGCATTTCTGCGAGACCGGGGGCTTCCCTTTAACGCCATCGCCTCGATGGCGAAACTGCTTGCCACGGATACCGCGATGAAAGTGACCACCGATGCGGTGCAGATTTATGGCGGTTACGGCACGAGCGAAGACTATCCTGTGCAGGCGCTCTTCCGCGAGGCAAAGATCACTCAGATAGTTGAAGGCACTAACCAGATTCAGCGAATGATTATTGTGCGAGAGCTGCTCAAGAAACTAAGGCACTAACCGGCTGCCCTGTAGATAGAGGATAATGAGTTACTGTGGCTGGGTGTAGAGATCCGGGGTTGGTTTGCGCGATTGTTTGCGAGTTCGGTTGCGCCGCGAAGACATCACGCTTGCGATGAACTTAAAGAGCTTATCGTACTCTACGGGTTTTTGATAAACGGCAATGGCCCCCAGCTCCTGCGCCCGCTTGAGCTGCTTGCGCTCGACCGCGCTCATAGCCACTATGGGAATATGCTTTAATCGCTCGTCGTTTTTTATATGATCGATCAAATCGAGCCCGCTCACCCCGGGCATATTGATGTCCGTTACTATAAGATCGGGTTGTTCCTCCATAGCCTTCGAGTATGCCTCCTCGCCATCACAGGCCAGATCGATATCGAATCCCTCCATCTCGAATAGCAGCGAAAGTGCGAAGCGCGTGTCCGGGTCATCCTCCACTACCAATATTCTGTTTTTTCTCTTCTCCTCCATCTCGCCACTCATTAATACGAATAAAGCGCCCTCTTGTTCATATACTTCTACCTGTAATAAAACGCTTCACGTTCACCTGTCATTTATTATTTCGAGCAAGCTGTGTTCCACACGAAAAAGGTTGAAAGAACCGAAAAGTGGTTTGATGGGGCGGCGAAAAGCGGTCTCTGCCGAGCAGGAAGAGACAGATCAAGCGGGATGTAAGGAATGCTGACAAAAAATGGCGTATGATGTGCCTGATTTTGGTCTATCAGGCAAACTCAAGCTCAACGGGGCGGGGAATTACTCCAGCGTCGTGACCTCTATCGAGCAACTCGCGGACTGCCGCCCGTCCCTCATCGCCATAGTCGAGGGTAAAATCGTTGACATACATCCCCACAAATTTGTCCGTAAGATCGGTCGCCATGCCGCGCGCGTACGTCATGCTGTGGCGAACCGCTTCATCACGATGTGCCAGACCGTATTCAATTGATTCACGAAGCAAGCGGGAGACTTCGGCGATCAGCTCGGGACCGAGCGATTTCTTTATAGCATTGCCGCCCAGCGGAAGCGGCAACCCGGTTTCGAGCTTCCACCATTCGCCCAGATCGATCACCTTTTCGAATCCCCTTGAAGCATAGGTCAATTGCCCTTCATGAATGAGCAGCCCGGCGTCGGCCTTACGCTCTTCTACCGCGTCCATTATCTTGTCGAACGGTATCACAATCGATTTGGGGTCGCCGAGGCAGAGCCGCAACGCCAGATAAGCTGTGGTCATCTTTCCCGGCACGGCTATGATGGCATTGCGGAGCTGGTTCATTCCCATAGGCTCGCGCGAGATTACGAGCGGCCCGTAGCTGTCACCCATCGAGGCGCCTGATGTGAGAAGCGCGTACTGGTCCAAAACATAGGAATAGGCGTGAATGGAGATCGCCGTGACGTCAAGCTCTGCGTTCATGGCCCGGCGGTTGAGCGTTTCGATATCTTCAATGACGTGACGAAAGCTCAGCTCGCCGGTATCAATCTTGCTCGCCGCAAGGGCATAAAACATGAAAGCGTCATCAGGATCAGGGCTGTGCCCGAGCGTGATCTCTCTTTTATTCATTTCGAATCTCGCGCCGCAGCGCGCTCCTTTTCAAGTCTAGCGAGATTAGCGAGTCTAGCAAGTCCGGAGAATCCTGTCAGCCCGGAAACGTCTGCATAAGCTGCAAGCCCGTTGGTATATCCGCAGAGGGCGCAGAGGCGCGCAGAGCAATGATGTTCCTCTGTAACCCTGCGGTGTCCTCTGTGTTTCATAATCTAATCTCTCGACCGAGAACTGTGTGGAATGGAAAGAGAGCCTGCAAGACACGCTAGACTTAACCGGCGGGGGCGTGGCAGCATAGCACTCTGTTTTTTATACCGAATGAGGACGGAGAAACATGCTGAAAATAGGTTTGCTTGTCGGGCGCGAGCGATCATTTCCTGACGCGCTCATTCAGGAGATCAACAGCCGCGATGCGGGAGTTGAGGCTGAGTACATAAAAATAGGGGAGATTGCAAGCGATGTCGCATGCCCCTATCAGGTGATCGTCGACCGGATTTCGCACGAAGTGATCTTCTATCAGCCTTACCTGAAGGCCGCCGCGCTCTCAGGGACATATGTGATCAACAACCCGTTCTGGCGCATGGCGGATGACAAGTTCTTTGGCACGGCGCTGCTCGAAAGGCTCGGAGTAGCCGTGCCCCGGACGCTCATAATACCCTCGAAGAGTTATCCCGATAGCATAATCCCGGAAAGCCTCAGCAATCTGAAGTGGCCGCTCGACTGGGAGGAGATAGCCGGTTACACAGGGTTGCCTGCCATACTCAAGCCGCACTGGGGCGGCGGATGGAAAGATGTGCATCGCGTCAACACGATAGACGAACTGCTTGCGGCCTATAATCAATCGGGGCTTCTATGCATGATGTTGCAGGAGTTCATCGACTGGCATCAATATGTGCGATGCATATGCATAGGCAAGACGAGCGTGCTGGTCGCGAACTGGGACCCGCGCCGCCCGCACTTCGAGCGCTACCGAAACCTCGACCAGCAGATCGATCCCGAGCTTGCCGAGCGGATAAGGTCCGACGCGATCAGGATAAATGAAGCGCTCGGATACGACATGAATACTGTTGAGTTCGCCGTCCGGGACGGGGTGCCCTACGCAATCGATTTTACAAACTCGGCGCCCGATTTCGACATATCATCTCTGACTGATGCATATTTTTCCTGGGTGGTGTATGCAATGGCGGACCTTGTGATCGCACGGGCGCAACAGGCCGCCAGCGATAGGCCGTATCTTCGCTGGGACCGTTTTCTCAATCTCTGAACGAGCGCAGCTATGAGGTCAGACGAAGCGATTAACTTCTATCACGAACAGCTCGCAGCAGAGCACCTGTCGAGCACTCAGGAGTTGCTTGCCCAGGCGACCGAGCGCGACCGCCTCGCTTTTGGAGATCGACCCGTATGCACTGTGTTGCGCCCCTTCTTTATCAGTGAAGCCGATTACGATTACATACGGAACGTCTCGGTCCTTGTCATGCGAGGGATTGCGACTCTCGGAGAAGCACTGGCCCGTGTCCCGAAGCTGAGAGGCGAGCTCGATCTGACTGCCGAAGAAGAACAGATCGCGCTGATAGGATCAGGGTATGGCCCGCCAGATGTCAGCGCGCGGCTTGACGGCTTTCTGAGCGCGGCGGGAGATTTCAATTTCGTCGAATACAATGCGGAAAGCCCCGGCGGGCTGGCTTATGGTGATGCGCTCGCGCAGGCATTCAAGGGGATGCCGGTTATGAAGGCGTTCGAGCGGCGGTACAACGCGCGCGCGCTTCCGATTCGCAATATGGTCTTCGATTCGCTCATCGCCGCCTACAACCGTTGGGGCGGGAGCGGTCTGCCAAATATCGCCATCATAGATTGGCGAGGCGTGAGCACCTACAGCGAGTTCCTGTTGATGAGGGCGCATTTTGAGACGCGAGGCTGCAAAGTGCGAATTGCCGACCCGGCTGAGCTGGAGTACCGCAACGGTCGGCTATTGATCGAAGACTTCGAGATCGACCTTGTGTACAAGCGGGTGGTCATTGCGGAGTTCATGGCAAAGTACGGTACCGATCATCCGCTCCTCGACGCCGTCCGCGAGCGCGCAGTCTGCATGGCCAACGGGTTCGGAGTGCAGATGCTCTATAAGAAAGCGATATTCGCGCTGGCGAGCGACCCGGCCTATGAGCGCCTGTTCGAGCCGGAAGTCGCCAGCGCCCTCGCCCGCCACATACCGTGGACGCGCAAGGTGCGGGAGTTCAAAACGCTTTATGAGGGCAGGGAGGTCGATCTTGTCGAATTCATCGCCGGAAATCGCGAGCGGCTTGTGTTGAAGCCTAACGGAGAATACGGCGGCAAAGGGGTCGTCCTCGGTTGGGAATGCGGGGACGAGGTCTGGCAGCAATCCTTGAAAGAGGCCCTGGGAGCCTCTTTCATCGTTCAGGAGCGGGTGGAGCTTGGCCGCGAGGTCTATCCGAGCATGGTTGAAGGCAGGCTCAGCTTTGACGAGCGGTATCTCGACCTTGACCCTTATGTCTGGAACGGCACAGGCGTCGAAGGATGCGGGGTGCGGCTTTCGCAATTCGCATTATTGAATGTGTCGGCGGGCGGCGGCTCTGCAACCCCTATGTTCATAATCAGCGAAAAGTAGAGAGCTGGCCGACCGGATTAACCGCTCATGTCGACAACTTCTCTTTTTCAAGCGCCTCGCGCACCAGCGTGAATTCTTCCTCAAGGGCGGAGATTAACACATCGCTTCGTTCCATCGAGCCTGCTTCCCCGCGCGCTTCGAGGATGTCGCAGATTGCCGCCATACGCTTCGCTCCGAGATTGGCGCTGCTGCCTTTGAGCGTGTGGGCTATTCGAGTGAGCGCCTTTATGTCCTCCTGCGCCAGCGCCTCGCGCATGGCCGTAAGACGCGATTGTGAGTCCTTGAGGAACAGGTCGATCAATTGATTCAAAAGGCCGGACCTGCCAGCCGACTCCATTCGCCTTAAAGACGCGATCATCTCCGCGTCTATGGATTCATCGAGCGATTCGGCGGCAGGCGGGCTTGAGAGGTCTGCCTCCCGGGTTGCGCCTTCTCTCGGTATCCACTGCTCAAGGAGGCTGACCAGGTCTTCCTGCCTGACCGGTTTGCTGACGTAGTCGTCCATTCCTGCCTCTATACATTTTTCGCGGTCGCCCTGAAGCGCGTTTGCCGTCATAGCGATGATCACCGTATGTTTCGGTTTTCGCTCGCGCCGTCGTATCTCAGCCGTCGCCTCATAACCATCCATCACCGGCATCTGGCAATCCATGAGGATGATTGAATAATCGTTCTCTTGTACCGCCTCGAGCGCCTCCATTCCGTTAGCGACCACATCGACCGTGTATCCGAGCGATTCGAGCTGACTCTGAGCCACTTTCTGGTTGACCAGATTATCTTCTGCAATCAGTATGCGGCCCGGTCTGACAATAAAACCCTCGGTCTGGCTCGGCGCGGCGGACGCAATCAGGTCGCTGCTCTCCGCCGCATCTGCGTCGATCTGGCCGGGCTGTTCGCTTGCTAGAATGCTTACCAGTGTGTCAAAAAGCTGAGACTGTTTGACCGGCTTTGTGAGGTAAGCATCTATCCCGGCCTCGTTCAGAGTAGCTACATCCTCGTGCAGGCCGAGCGAGGTCATTATGATCAAGCGAGTCGATGCAATCAGCGGGTCCGCCTTGATCGCCCTGGCCAGGTCCAATCC
>DASTET010000820.1:0-3315 GCA_035709445.1 Blastocatellia bacterium
AAGTGCAACCGAAGGGAAAGCAGAGGAACAGGACTTGAACCGGCTTTTAACCAGAGGGTCGTTGGTTCGAGTCCAACACGGCTCATTTTAGTTTCAACAGCTTAGGACTGCCGAGGAGCAGGCGGACTCAATATTGAACGCGAGCTGATTTTCACGCCAGAGCGAAAGAGTGAAATACCGGGGGTTGAATACCGACAACGAGAGCAGGCGCTTCCCTGCTCATTTTTGTTGGCCTGCAATCTCTATCGGGCAGTAATCAGAGCATCGCAGAGCTTGCGGGCTGTGAACACCCTCTCGCCAGCAACTAGCTTGACTGTTCTAACCCTGCGCAATTCGCAATCTGATCCCGGTGTTCCTCAGAAGGCTATTCCAGAACGAAGGTGACCTTCAGGACTACCTTGTAGGCAGCGATCTTATTACCTTCGACTATCACCTCTTGCTCCTTAATCCAGGCACCCTTCACATTGCGGAGCGTCTGGGTGGCACGGGCGATGCCCTGCTCGATTGCATCCTGAAAGCTCTTCTCCGATGTGACACTGATCTCGGTGTTACGAGCGACGGACATAATGTACCTCCCTGCTGATGTATCGCAGCCGCGAAACTGACGCGATTGTTGAGGGTTATATTATAACCCACAGCTAGGATTAGATGACCTGGCCGGGACCGTAGCCCCGGCCCTATTGTTTGAGGCGGCTACGGGAGGTTTTTACAACTTCTTGATATTTTTTTCAGTTTTTTACACAGCCACCCACTGATTCCTACATTCCATTATCAGCTTCTGGTAGGAAAATGGGTCCTCCCAATAGCTGACCGGGCGGGGGACACCCTAATCCCGAAGGGTTGTGGAGCACCTCCGCCCTGGTTCTTTCTATGCAGCATCACGTCTGCCGAGCTGCTGGCGTTCGTAGTCAATCAAGGCAATCCGATACTCGCGCCTGAGACGTTCAATCTCAGCCTCCAGGCTCGCTCGCTTGTGCTCAAGGATTCTCACTGTGGCGAGGTCCTGGCAGTATGAAGAATCCGACCGCAGGGCGAAATGCAATGCAATGTCTCGCGCCTTGTCATTCGTGTGAACGGGCTTCCCGTCTTCTGTGCGGGCCGTCATCACAGCGTTGAGGGCTTCAATCTCAGCTTCGCGGATTCGCTCTCTTGTTTCGGCCAGTTCTTCGACGGTGGCCGCGAGGTCCTGGCTCGCTCGCTCTATCTCAGTCGGGTACGTTTGAATTTTCATGATCTACGCTCCTATGTGAAATGGGGGGCAGCCTCCACTACTGCCCTGGTTTGACTCTTAGCCGCGCGCACGTCGCGCGAGCACAGCCGGTAAGAAATTCACCACGATATGACGGCCATCCGACATAACAGCGTCGGGATAGCGGCTCGCAATGGATTCGATTGCGGCCCAGAATCCAATGCATTCATCGCGGGTGAAGCGGTGGCGGCGCGGGTCAGGGCCGGGGCGAAAGCGACCCCGGTTCCCTGTTTGCTTTGCTGTCGCTGTGGCGGCGCTCATAACTCGATACCGCCTATTCTGCCGAGTGACGGCGGCTCCGGCTTCTTTTCGACTTTGCCGGTCTTGGGGTTTACGGAGAGAACGGAGGGAGCCGCTTCTACTTCGCGGCTCCATTCGGTGTAACCCTGCCAGTCATCTTCAACGGCAGGCGCGGCCAGAACTTCGGCCATCTCTTGAGGGTCAATCTGGTAGAACTCCTCACACTGGACAGAACTGTCGAAACTGTTTATGCTTGTCATCGGTTGAACCTTTCTGGGCAGTTCATAGCTGCCCGGTGAGATTAGGGCTCAGGTAGTTCGCGCTATCTGAGCCCTTTTGCTTTATATGTTCTCTGCCCACTCAACTATGTCGCGGTAGCCAGGGGTTAGCCCTTCCCTTTTGCACGTCTCGAGGTAGGCTGCATATTCCTGCCTCAAGCGGTCGCTGTAGCTTCGTGCTCTTGCCTCTCGGTTAATCATCGGTTTGCCCTCCATTTCGATTTGATTTGTTAAGGTGTGTCCGTTGTCTGCAAGCGAGTGTCTTACTCTTTCTTGCTTTGAGCCCGTCACCTACTCAGCTACGGAACAAGCGCCGTAGTCCCTTTCGGCTTCGCTCTCAGTTATCAATCAACCATCTGACATTGAGAATATTACTACAGGTCGGAATTTTAGTCAAGCAAAAAATTACACTCTCTTGAAATATTTTTGATTTTCTATTGCTTCTTTACTGCAGAATTATTGAGGCTTGTTGCATTATGAGATAAGAGACGGTTTATGCTTTATTATATCCTCTTGAAATTAATTCCGGCCTGTAGTAAACTCCCGGTCAGTTTGGTACTATGCGAGGTCATGATGAAGCTATACGTTAAAGAAGTGGCGCAAGCGAAGGGATACAAGAACGCCAAAGCTCTGGCCGATGCTATGAGCGAGCATTTCGGCGCGCGAATCTCTTATGGAACCATCTATCCGCTTTGGAACGATGAGGCACAACTATGGTCGAGGCCAACATTCGACAAGCTATGCTCATTTCTGAATGTGCCTGCCGGAATGTTGATTCAACATATACCGGGAGAAGCTCAGACAGAGCCCGGACCTGTAGAAAGCCCATCGCCAGTTGAGCGTAAAACGGCTAGGAAGCTCCGCTCGAAAGGCAAGGTGCAAGCGGCGGGGGTGGCGGTCAGTGTGTAGCATGGCAATTACGGGCATCCCTCCATACCACTCACCTATCGAGCAAAGCCTCCGCTGTCCCTGCGGCGCTCGATACGTGGTCTATCTGGGTGGCGGCATGGGTGATGCTCAGTCGAGAGCCGCAGATCGGGCAAGGATGCTTAATGTTCAGTTCGTCAATGCCGAGCTTACGCCCTGGCTAGTGTGCGGCTGTGGTCAGTTCCTTGAGTTGATGCCGGAAGGATCATACACGATTCAATGATTATTAGAGCTTGCCTCCTGCCTTGCTCTTGAGGGGACGAGGTATAGAGGCAGAGTGGGGCGGCTCAGCCGGTACGCCTGTGGCTGGGCTGCCCTTTATGAATTGTCCCTTACGGTGAAGAATCCTTGTTTGGCCTGTACTAAAAAGACTCGTAAATTTATAGTCTGTCCGCTTGAGGGTTACTACATTGAGTTTTTTTGGGCAATTCAAGTTTCCTTGATTCAAGACATGAAAAGGCACGCATCGGTTACTATCTCAATTGAACATTACAACTGTTATGTAGACAATCCAGTCCGACTTCCATAACCTACACCCATGGTTTAGGAGGTCACCCGGATGGACAGTCTACTCGCTTCTCGCTTGCTTCAAAAGCTCTCCTTCTTAGGCTTATACAGTCA
>DASTET010000821.1:0-5363 GCA_035709445.1 Blastocatellia bacterium
GCTGCCAACATTGCGGAAGGCAACGGTCGCAGCCATACACGGGAGTATCTCAACCATCTTTCGATGGCTTACGGTTCTCTGATGGAGGTTGAAACACATCTTCAAATCGGGGCCAGGCTTCATTACATTGATGATGCGTCATTGAAGACTCTTCTGGCAAAGACCGCAGAGATTGGCCGTATGCTCAATGGCTTGATGCAAGCACTTAACCAAAAACTTTGCCCTGCCCCCCGACCCCTGCCCTCTGACCCCTGATTATGCCGGCTGGACGTACGCACGACCTGATCACTATCCTGCTCGTGCCTTTTATGGCGGCGGCGGTCTACTACTTCACTTCGGATTGGGCGCTCACCGCGATAGCGTCGGGGGCGATGATCTTCGGCGGGTTGATGTTCGGCCCGGACCTTGACATACAGAGCCGCCAGTACGCGAGGTGGGGGCCGCTCCGTTTTCTCTGGTGGCCTTACAAGGTGATGCTTCCGCACCGTTCGAGGCTCTCTCATAGCATACTGCTGGGAACGCTGATAAGGGTCGTCTATTTTTTGGCGGTCTTATCTATCATAGTTGCAGCGGCGTTGTACGTGCGCGACGTTTATATCTATAAGACTTCGGCGGGAGTCACCCCGGTCAAGGATGCGTTTTCGCAGTTGTGGGAGGTCTTCGCGCCGATCAAGCGCAGTTATCTGATCGCCGCGTTTGCCGGGTTGTGGACGGGCGCAACGAGCCACACCGTCTCGGACGTCCTCGGGTCCTTCTTCAAGAGCGTTAAGAAGTCGATTTGATCGAGGCTGCGAGAAGCGGGATCAGTAATTCGTGATGGCCCGTAAATGAAAAGCCGCGACCGCTCCCGGCGACCGGCCTCCGCACCACGTTGGTAAGCGGGCGATAGTGCTGTATGAAATCGAAGTTGGCCGTGGTGAAATCCTCCAGCCCGTATCCGAGGTTGCGAACTACGGTGACGCACTTTAAAAAGACTTCGGGCAGCACGACCGCAGATCCGAGATTCAAATAGACCCCTCCCCCGTCAAGCTCGCGCACAATCGAGCAGAGCAGCCGAAAATCCTGATGCGTTGTCTGCCCGGTCGCCGCTCCGTCCGCGCTCGGGTGTATATGAACGATGTCGGTCCCGATGGCGACATGAACGGTTACAGCCACTCCGGCGTCGTATGCCGACCAGAGCAGGGAAGAGCTTGCAAAGGGAGGCTGACGGCTGTGAAGAAATCTTCCGAGGCTTTCGCCCATGCCTAATCGGTCGGCGGCCCCTGCTTTGATCGCGTCGTTTATGAGCCTGCCCGTCTCCTCGGCCATCCCGAAGCCGCCGCGTCCGAGGCTCGAGTCGACGTCTTCGGATGTCGCCCCGGCGAGCGCGATCTCGAAGTCGTGGATCAGGGCCGACCCGTTCAAAACGAACGCGGTCACGAAACCCTGCCGCATAAGATCGATCAGGACGGGGCCGAGACCTGTCTTGATGACGTGGCCTCCCAGCCCGGCGATTATGGCCCTGTTGCTCTCTTTCGCTCTTCGTATGAGTCTTGATAGCTCGCCGAGGTCGCGGGCCGCGAGTATGTTCGGGAGCGAGTCGAGGAATTCTCTGATTGTGCTATCGGCTGAAAGAGGGCGCGCGAGATCGTCGGCGGTCACCTTGCTTGGGCGGGATTCGAGAGGGTATGTCGATATCCCTGAAAAATCGAGCGGCTCGAACCTGTAGCGCGACATCGTTCAGCTATGACCTCCGGGAGGATAAAGCGTCTCTTCTACCATCTCGCAGAGTATATGACCTATGGTGATGTGGGTCTCCTGTATTCGCTGAGTCGAATCTGCCTTTACGATAAGCGCCACATCTACCATCGAGGCGAGCTTGCCGCCCGTCCTGCCCGCAAGCCCTATCAGCTTGATTCCCATCTCGCGCGCGGCGGCGGCGGCGCGGAGCACATTGGCTGAATTGCCGCTTGTAGAGATCGCGACCGCCACATCGCCCGCGCGCCCGAGCGCGCGCACCTGGCGTTCGAATAGCTCGTCAAACGATGTGTCGTTTCCGACCGAGGTCAGGATCGATGTGTCTGTCGTCAGAGCGATGGCGGGGATGGCCGGGCGATCGTAATTGAGCCGGTTTACAAGCTCGGCGGCGATGTGTTGAGCGTCGGCGGCAGACCCTCCGTTACCGAAGATGAGGAGTTTGCCCCCCGCGCTGACCGATTCGATAATTATCTCGGCTGCACGGGCCACGCTCTCTGATTGGGATTCGAAAAACGCCCGCTTGGTTTCGATGCTCTGGCGAGCGATCTGCTGGATTCGTTCTATCATCACAGGCGATTAGTTTAAGGTAAAGGACACGAAGAGTCCAATCCGCGCCCCTCGGCGTCACGCCGCACAATTACCGGTTGTGGCCGTTGAGCACGGAACGAAGCGCCTGTCCGGTGTATGAGCGGCGGCACCGGGCCACCTCTTCGGGCGGGCCTTCTGCCACCACTCGCCCGCCTTCCTCTCCACCCTCCGGTCCAAGATCGATTATCCAGTCGGCGCTCTTTATCACGTCTAGATTATGCTCGACGACGAGGACCGTGTTGCCGAGCGAGACGAGCTGGTGCAACACGTCGAGCAGCTTTCGCACGTCTTCAAAATGTAGCCCCGTCGTCGGCTCGTCGAGTATGTAAAGCGTCCGGCCCGTCGCGCGTTTCGATAACTCTTTGGCCAGCTTTATCCGCTGCGCCTCGCCCCCTGAAAGCGTCGTGGCCGACTGTCCAAGCTTTATATAGCCGAGCCCCACATCGATGAGGGTCTGTATCTTGGATTTGATCTGCGGGATGTTCTCAAGGATCGGCAGCGCCTCTTCGACCGTCGTGTCGAGCAGGTCGGAAATCGATTTGCCTTTGTATCTGACCGAAAGCGTCTCGCGGTTATAACGAGCGCCGCGACACACATCGCAAAGCACATAGACGTCGGGCAGGAAGTTCATCTCTATCCGTTTCATGCCGTCGCCCTGGCAGGCTTCGCACCGGCCTCCCTTGACGTTGAACGAGAACCGTCCCGGCTTGTAGCCTCGCTCGCGCGATTCGGGCAGCATCGCATAAAGCTCGCGTATGGGAGTGAACACGCCCGTATAAGTAGCCGGGTTACTGCGCGGCGTGCGACCTATGGGCGACTGGTCTATCTCGATTATCTTGTCTATGTGCTCGAGCCCGAGGACCGCGCGGTGCTCACCCGGCTCGAGCAGGCTTCGATAGAGCTTTCGGGCGAGGCTTCGATAGAGTATGTCATCTACGAGCGTCGATTTGCCCGACCCGGATACGCCGGTGACTACGATGAAGAGGCCGAGCGGGAAGGTGACGTCGATGTTTTTGAGGTTGTTGGCGCGCGCGCCGAGCACGGTAATGACTCTGCCGTTCGACTGGCGGCGGGCCTCAGGGATGGGGATGCTCAGCTTGCCCGATATGTACTGACCTGTGAGCGACTGATTGGATTGCGCGATATCATCCGGGGTGCCTTCAGCCACTATATGACCGCCGTGCGCGCCCGCGCCGGGGCCGAGGTCTACGACGTGGTCGGCGCGGCGTATGGTCTCTTCGTCGTGCTCTACGACGAGGACTGTGTTGCCGAGGCCGCGAAGGTGTTCGAGCGTGTCGAGCAGCTTCAGGTTATCGCGCGGGTGAAGCCCTATCGAAGGCTCGTCGAGCACATAAAGCACGCCGCGAAGCTGCGAGCCTATCTGAGTGGCGAGCCTTATGCGCTGGCCTTCGCCGCCTGAAAGAGTGGCCGAGCCCCGGTCGAGCGTAATATAGCCGAGCCCTACGGTGTCAAGAAACCTGAGGCGGTCGCGTATCTCGCGCAGTATGAGACCTGCTATCTTCTCTTCGCGCTCGTTGAGCTTGATGGCTTTAAAGACGCGGGCGGCCTCCGAGATAGGCAGCGCCGTATAATCCGCGATGGTCAGGCCCGCCACGCGCACAGCGAGCGATGCCGGTTGCAATCGTTTGCCTTTGCACTCGGGACAGACGACCGGCGATATAAGAGCTTCGAAAGAGGAGAGGGTCGTTTCGCTCTTCATCTCATCGGCGCGGCTGCTGAGGTAGCTGATAGCGCCTCGCCATTCCGCCTTGTATTCGTAAGCGCCGTAGCGTAGCGGCAGCCGCTCCTTCGAGCCGAAGAAGAAAGCGTCCTGGGCCTTTTGCGGCAGGTCGGAGAAAGGGCGGTTCGGCGATATGCCCGATTGTCGAGCCAGCGCCTTCATGACATCGCGCAGATAATTGCTGATGGCCGTCTCGGCGGGGAAAGGGTCCTGATCGTTTACAGGGACCGAAGGGTCTGTCACGATCTTACCGGGATCGATCTCTGACTTTGTGCCTATCCCGTGACAGGCCGGGCACGCGCCATAAACGCTGTTGAAAGAGAACGAGCGGGGCTCAAGCGCGGGGGTCGATATGCCGCAATCGGGGCAGGCCATCTTCTCCGAGTAGAGACGTTCCTCGCCGTCGACTATGGAGACGAGCACAAGCCCGTCGGTGAGTTTCGCCGCGAGCTGGACCGAGTCTTCGAGCCGCTTTTGAACGCCGGTCTTTACGAGCAGCCGGTCGACGACGACTTCGATAGTATGATTGCGCCGCTTGTCGAGCCTGATCTCTTCATCGAGCTGGCGAAGCTCCCCGTCTATTCGGGCGCGGGTGAAGCCTGACCGCGCGAGCTTTTCCAGCTCTTTCTTGAACTCGCCTTTGCGACCGCGCACGATCGGGGCGAGTATCATCACGCGCTCCCCTTCGGGGAGCGCCGACAGTTGCTGAACGATCTGGTCTATCGACTGGCGCGAGATAGGGCGCCCGCACTTGTGGCAGTGCGGCTGCCCTATCGAAGAGAATAGCAGCCTGAGATAGTCATATATCTCGGTGACCGTCCCCACGGTCGAGCGGGGGCTGCGGGTTGTGGTCTTCTGCTCGATAGAGATCGCGGGCGACAGCCCGTCTATCGAATCCACGTCGGGCTTTTCAAGCTGATCGAGAAACTGTCGCGCATAGGCCGAGAGCGACTCCACATAGCGTCGCTGCCCTTCGGCATAAACCGTATCGAACGCGAGGCTGGACTTGCCCGAACCGGAAAGCCCGGTCACAACGGTAAGACGGTTGCGCGGTATTTGCAGGCTCACGTCCTTAAGGTTGTGCTGCCGCGCGCCTCGGATTGTTATCTTGTCTATTCCCATTAAAGCAGGTTCCGGATAGATAAGAATCTTTGCATCATGCAAAGGAAGCATTTTAACAGAAGCCAGAAGTCAGAAGCCAGAAGCCAGAATACCGAGGGTGCGCGAAGTGAAAGTAGGTGGCTTCAAGCCGCCTCCGCCCAATCCAGACTGATCTCGGGCTTCGGACATAGCTCAT
>DASTET010000822.1:0-5191 GCA_035709445.1 Blastocatellia bacterium
AGGCGGGCGGCGACGAGCCATCAGCGCGGCTCTCGGTATCCCCTACAAACAGATAGTCAAATTCATCCGCGAGTGGTCGCTTGCCGAATACGAGAAATCTACAACGCCCAACCCCACGCGCCAGCAGCTATTCGAGATCGAAAAGCTTTACTGGAACGAGCTGAAGAATGGGCGGTATCGCCTGACCGAGTTTCCTAAGCGAATATCGGAAGCTCTCGGATATGTGACGCAGTGGCAGGTGCTCAGGTGGCTCGATGTGCTTCACGATGACGAGCGGGCCTTTGCCAATGTGCCCGAACCGCCGCCCGAGATTCAGCAGCACATTCTAGACGCTTACAATGAATACCTGAACTCATCCGCCCCGCCCGAACAGGGGCTCCACTACAGCATTGCAGGAAAAATAGGAAAGGTAAGCCCTCGCCAGGTTCACAAGGTCCTGCAAAGCTACAGGCATAAGATGCGGACCGAGTACCCTCTGGTGTAATTCAGTGGCCTTGAACAGTGGCCAGTGGTCAGTGGTAATTGTTCAGTTGCGCTGGTTGTATAAGGTCATTGTTATTTAGCGGTTGATAATAATCAGCATTATCAGCTAAAGCCAACTGACCACTGACCACTGGCCACTGGCCACTGTTCAAGGCCACTGCTCATGAAACAGGTAGTCCAGAATTTTCGAACCGGCGAGCTGAAGGTTGAAGAGCTGCCGCCGCCCGCGCTTCGACCGGGCGGTGTTATTGTCGAGACCGCCTTCTCGCTCATAAGCGCGGGGACCGAACGCTCCATCGTCGAGACTGCTCAGAGCTCCTTGATCGGTAAGGCCCGCACGCGACCCGATCTCGTCCGCCAGGTTATAGACACCTTCAGGCGAGAGGGCCTCCGCTCTACCTACGAAAAAGTCAAATCAAGACTCAACCAGATAAAGGCGCTCGGCTACAGCGCCTCCGGCATCGTAAAGCTCGTCGGGTCCGATGTCGATGATCTGAGGGTCGGCGACCGTGTGGCATGCGCGGGCGCAGGTTATGCTTCTCACGCCGAAGTGATCTTCGTTCCAAAGAACCTCGTCTGCAAACTCCCCGAAACTGTCTCCCTCGAATCCGCCTGCTATACGACTGTCGGCTCGATTGCGCTTCACGGTGTGCGACAGGCCGACCCGCGATTGGGCGAGACAGTCGCCGTGATAGGTCTCGGGTTGGTAGGCGGGCTTACCGTTCAGATTCTCAAAGCCGCTTCCTGCCGCGTAGTCGGAATCGATATCGATCCGGCGGCGTGCGAGCTTGGAAAGAGGTCAGGCGCAGACGCTGTCGCATCGAATCGGGATCAGGCGCTTGTGGCAGTCAATAGCCTCAGCGAGGGCCGGGGCGCGGACTCGGTCATAATAACCGCGAGCACAAACTCTAACGACCCGGTCGAGCTGGCAGGCGAGCTTGCAAGAGACCGCGCAAGAGTCGTCGTCGTCGGGCTTGTCGGAATGGATATTCCCCGCCAGAGCTACTATATGAAAGAGCTTGAGCTGAAGCTCTCTCGTTCATACGGGCCGGGCCGGTATGACGCCGAGTACGAGGAGAAGGGAAGCGATTACCCCATTGGCTATGTCCGTTGGACCGAGCGACGGAACATGGGGGCGTTTCTTCAGCTTATCGCCGAGGGGAAGGTAAACACGGAGATTTTGACCACGCACAGGTTCACCGTAGAGCAGGCCGCAGATGCATACAGCCTGATAATGGGGAGGGGGAATGATCGGTATTGCGGTGTTCTGCTCGAATATCCGGCGCGCGAGCGACAGGAAGAGATCAAGTCTCACCGCAAAGCGGAGGCGAGAGAAGGTGAGCTTGGAGTGAGCTTCATAGGAGCGGGGAACTTTGCTCGCGGGGTCCTGCTCCCGGTAGTTCGAAGGTCACGCGGCGTAGCGATGGTAGGGCTTGCGACGGCAACCGGAATCAGCGCGAGCAATACCGCCGAGCAGTTCGGCTTCTCCTATTCGACCACAGATTATTTAAAGGTCCTCGATGACAATCGAGCCGATTGTGTCTTCATAGCGACACGGCACGACACGCATGCGCGGCTCGCGACGGAGTCGCTCAGACGCGGGAGATCGGTCTTTCTTGAAAAGCCGCTTGCGATAACCCTGGACGGGCTCAAAGAGGTGGCCGCCGCCGCGCGCGAATCCAGGGGGCTGTTGATGGTCGGATATAATCGCCGGTTTGCTCCCCTGGCAAAGCAGATAAAAGAACTGCTCGGCGAGCGGCGCGGGCCGATGACCATCATCTACAGGATCAATACCGGGCAGTTGCCCCTTGAGCACTGGTCTTTGGATGAGACCGAAGGCGGGGGCAGGATCATCGGAGAGGTCTGTCATTTCATAGACTTTATCCAGTTCCTGACAGGATCGCGCGTCGCATTGGTCTCCGCGGAAGCGGTAGCTCAAACGAGGGTCGCAGGTTTTCTCGACGACAGTTGCGTCGTATCGATTCGAATGGCTGATGGCTCGATCGCTTCAATCATTTACACTGCGAGCGGCGATGCGGCTCTGCCAAAAGAGCGCGTTGAAATCTTCTGCGATCGTAGCGTCTGCCTGATAGATGATTTTAAGAGCGGCGAGATCATTCGCGGCGGCAAGAGGAGAGGTCTCGGAGGCAACGCTCAGGATAAGGGACATGCTTTTGAGATCGGCGAATTTTTCGATGCTGTGCGAAGAGGAGGCGATGCGCCGATAAGCCTCGATTCTCTGGTCGATACGAGTCTAACCTGCTTCGCCATACTCGAATCTGCAAGGAGCGGGAGCAAGGTGTCTCTGGACGCATTCTCCGAGCAGCTTCAGATTGCTTGAACTTCCAGGCGTGCAACCCGGCGGACGATTCGTTTATCATATAAGGGTCTTGTGAGCAGATTGATCAATGGGAGGAAAAATGAAGGCAAGGTCGGTTATATTCGCTCTGTTTCTAGTCTCGATCTTATCGGTGTCGGTTCCGGGTCAAGGTACGGGCAAGGTCGTCAAGGTGAGAGCAGGAGAGTCTGTCTATAAAGTCAAAAAGGGCTCATCTGTCGAGGTCTCGGTTGTAGTAGATATCGACAAAGGGTATCACATCAATTCGAACCGCCCTGCTGAAGAGTATCTGATTGCCACCGCGCTCAAATTCGACCGCCTCGCGGGGTTTACGACGACGCGGGTTATCTATCCGAAAGCGAAGGTGCAGAAATTCGAGTTTTCGGAGAAGCCAATGTCTGTATATGAAGGGGAGGCCGTCATAAAGTTCAGCGCGCGAGCCTTGCCTTCGGCTGCCCCGGGGGCTCATACGCTCAAGGCGAAACTTACAGTGCAGGCATGCGATGACAAGCAGTGTCTGCGGCCTCAAACATTGCCGCTCGATATCCCGATCGAGGTTGTGAACTAGGGCGACCGGCTCAGTTGTGGCCCCGGTCTTTTTAAAGGCGATGGCGTTCGAAACTATCTCGAAGCCCGAGCGTGCGCTTGAAAAGCTTTTAGAGTACTGCCGGGGCGAAGGATGGGCGGGTTACGATCCATACGATGGATTGAATATCGATCCTGAGCTAGCTCCGCCCTTGACCGGGAAGCTTGCGCGAACCGCCCTTATTCAGCTAATCAAGCGCAGCCCCATAAACATCAGGCCCCTTCTTGGCATCAAGAAGGGGCTGAACCCGAAGGGGCTCGCCCTCGCCCTGAGCGCCCTCGTTCTGCTTCGCAGCCACCGACATGATGTTGAAGCGGACCTGGCATTTCTCGCCGGGGCATTAAGCTCATCGCGCAGCCCGCATTATACGGAAGCCTGCTGGGGGTATAACTTCGACTGGCAGTCGCGCGCGTTCTATGCTCCGCGAGGCACACCGAATGCCGTCTGCACTACTTTCGCAGCGAATGCGTTTCTCGATTATTACGAAGCGACCGGCGATAAGAGCGCGTACGAGACTGCCGTGAGCGCCTGCCGGTTTCTGCTCGATCACCTGAACCGCACGGAGGGGCCTGAGGGCCTCTGCTTCAGCTACACTCCGGGGGATACTTCGAGGGTCCACAATGTAAACCTGCTGTGCGCCGAGCTGATTTCGCGGGTATTTGCGCTCGAAGGGGAGGGCAAGCTCCGGGCGGCTGCCGAAGGCGCGGTCGCATACACGCTTCGGGCGCAGCAGGAGGACGGCTCATGGTTTTACGGCGAAGCGGGCTCGCAGAGGTGGATAGACAGCTTTCACACAGGGTTTATTCTGGTCTCGCTCAAAAGAATCGGGGAGCGTCTGGGGCTTGATGGCTTGAGGCGGGAGCTTGAGCGGGGATACCTATTCTACAGGGACCGATTCTTTCTTGCAGACTCAACCCCCAAATACTATCATGACAAGCTTTATCCGGTTGATGTGCATTCCGCGGCGCAGGCCGTCGTGACTTTTGTGGAAATGGCTGATCTTATGCCCGACGCCAATCAGATGGCGAGTAGATGCGTTGACTGGTCAATCGATAACCTACAGGACCCTGCTGGCTATTTCTATTTTCAGAAGCAACGATTTTATACGATAAGAATTCCATACATGCGGTGGTCACAAGCCTGGATGCTATATGCTTTGAGCCTTTACACCACAAGGAATCAAGCGAAGAAAAATGTCTAACCATGCAGCCACAGTTGTAAGACAATCTATCAGGACCCAGGCCCGCGTGCGCGGGTTTGTCAATACGCTGATGCCCGTGGCCTCGCTCGTCCTGATCGATATAGCCATATCGATTCTGGCATTCATCCTTGCGTATAAGCTGCGACAGGGGACGCCGCTTTTTGTGTGGCGGCGCAAGTCGGTCCTGCCTGTCGGGATATGGGATGAGTTCGAGCCTTACCTGAGCCTGTTGCTGTTTGTTCCTTTTGTGAAGCTTATCGTGCTGAACCGGTACGGGTTCTATAAGCTCAGGGGCGCCTTCTCATTCTCTGAAGATTTCGTCAGGGTCCTGAAGGCTTCGACCATATCCCTGCTCGTCCTTGTGCTGATAGCCTTCCTTTTTCGCCAGGGCATATCATACAGGGGAGGGGAGCTGATATACCTTGCGGATTTTTCGTTCTCGCGGCTGTTCTTCTTTTACGACTGGCTGCTGTTTGCCGGGATGCTGCTGGTTACAAGGAGCGTGGTAAGGCTTGTACAGATCACGCTTCGATATAACGAGCGAAACCTTATCCCGACGATAGTCGTCGGTTGCGGCGAGATG
>DASTET010000823.1:0-4937 GCA_035709445.1 Blastocatellia bacterium
GCACGACTTCGATCACCGCCGTCATAGAAGAGACCGGCCTGACCTGGACCGGACAGATAAGCGTGACCGGGGGGCCGAATAACGCACGGACCGCGCTAATAGTAGCCGGAGTCGCAGCGGCGATCGGGGCGGGAGTGGCGATCTACAAGCTCACAGACGACAAGGAGGATATAGTCGTCCTTCCGCCTGAACCGACACCCTGATCGGAAGAATTGATAATTTGACCCAATCCTAGCCAGGGTCATTCAGTACCCGGCTAAGACAGGGATTATAACCAGAGAGGACACGGAGGACCTCCGTGTCCTCTCTGGTTATATAGGCCATGGTAACTCCACTTGAGACATAGGAAGATAGTTTCCGTCTATCTTCCTATGCCTCGCGGAAAAGGGCTACTTCCCTTTCTTCTTTAACGAAATCGTAACCAAGTGAGGATCTCCGCAACTGCCTTCGCCCAGGTCCACGCGAATTGTGTAAGTACCGTTTGCAAGCGATCCAACATCCCAGTTGAAGATATACTGGTTAGCTGCCGGGTCATAGCGCATCGTATTCCCGCCATCCGGGCTTGTGTTTCCGACCGGCTCAGCATCAGTGCCAACAACAGCAGGGGTACCAAATTGAAAGAACACATGCGCATCAGCATCAGGCACTGGCGCGCCGTAGGCGTCCGCGATCTTGATCTTCACCGGAATGACGCGTCCGCCGAATTGGCTTGAGCCATCCGCATTGATCGGCTGCTGGAAACCAATGAAGGTGTAGGTCACACCCAGGGTTGCCGACTTCGCGCTGCCATTATAGTCGCAACTATCGCCCGCAAAGGTTGCGACCACCGTATGATCACCTGCGGAGAGTGAACTGGTATCGTAACTTACCGAGGCTACTCCGCTATTATCGGTCGTAGCAGACCCGGCGGGATTGCCATCTACTGTGAAGTCCACAAGTTTATTTGCCAGAGGTGATCCGCCGGATGTCAGGGTCGCGCTAAGAGTTGTTGTGGCCTGACGCAAGACAATGCAACTGTCGCTCATAGCAAGCTCGGTATCAGCATGGTTGCAGCCTGGCGAATCGGGAGCAGCAACCGTGAAGCTGATGGCAATACCGCCCCCGCCGCTCAAGCCATTTTGTCCCCCAGTGCCGCTTGTGGCCTCTATCTTCACCGTATAGGGGCCGGGCGTGTTTGGCGCGACTATGGTTATATTATCCGTAAAGGCCGAGCTAGAACTTGTAAACATGTGAGTGTTGACTCCGCTCACGGTCGCGTCGGCAGCTCCCGCCGGTTTCGTCTGTGTTTGAGATCCAAAGCCTATGGTTCTTGGGTAGGTAGTGGTGGACCCCTGAGTGTTTATCTGATACTTCAACTCGAACGTGATGCTGCTCCCGCCAGCCACAGGCGCATTAACCGTGAAATTACCAGACTGACCGTTAAACATCGATGCGGGACTTATATTCATAGCGAGGTAATCGATTGAGTGCGCAGAAGCCAGCCTGCCAACTGATCCCACGACGACGAGTGCCAGGATGCTGAGCGATACAACCAGGTTCCTTCTTTTGACCCTTCTGTGGGCTTTTAACTTTTCCATTTTCAAATCTCCTTTGTCTGAGTTTTTCGAACTGTTAACTGCAAGCGCTTTCTGACCTTCCCCTCTCAGACAGTCGGAGCGCCTGCCGGGGAGACACCTCCGGGGTATTCCCTCGGTATCCTTTACAGCCACCCTTGCTTTCCCCAGCGTTAGGGCAGAGATTGGGGGCCAAGCTAAAGCTGAGCCGCTTGGCTCAAGCACAAACTACATATGCCGGATTGACGGCTATTGATCACGAACTTCATTGTTCGGATAAGTTCGATTCGATAAAAATCTGTGGTTGATGATCTTCAACGCCAATCCCCAGAGACCGAATTCTTTAGACTCAGAGCGCAGGACCACACCTCGCACCGCGACGCGACCGCCCGAGTTCCCATCCGGCGTGGGTGTAAAGAGACCGACTAAAATAAATAGCCTCGCCCCTGTTTCAACCCGGTGAGGGAGGCGCAGGTAAAGCCCTGACGCGCTAAAATTGTCAAGCAGCGTGTCCGCCTGAAATGCTTTGCCGCTTGCATCTATTCCACGTACCTTTGCAACAAAGGGCCTGTCAACGCGCGGCTTTTCTCGACGCTCCACCTGGTGCGATGAATTACTCTCTAACCTGAGGCCAGCATCCATGAGTTCTCAATTCTTGTCACCTGCCAATATGAGCCGCTGTAGGTAAACCTAACTTCCGGTCTGAGCCAGAGGGTAAATATATACAAATCCAAAAACCCGCGCTTGAGGTAAAGCACTCATTTTTTATGGGAATGATTTACCGGAGAGGATAGGAAAAAACTCCCGTCACACCGGGCGGCGGGACGATCCGGGGCCTGTTTCGGGCTACCGGGCCAGGCCATGTTTTGAGGCATAAATGGCCAGCTCTAAACGGCTTGAGACCCCGAGCTTGTCATAGATGGCGGTGAGATGATTGCTCACTGTCTTCTCGCTTATGAAGAGGCGCTGAGCGATCTGTCTGGTGGCGAAACCTTCGGCAATCAGCGCGATGATCTGCCTCTCTCGCTCGGTGAGACTGGCTATTTTATACTCTTCGGAATCTCTCGCCTGCTTTGCGCGGGTAAGATCCGCAAGGATCGATGCCGTGATTGAGCGGTCGAGCCAGACTTCACCTTCATAAACTTTCCTTATCGCTTTTATGAGAGTCTTGCCTGCCTGATCTTTCAACAACACACCTACTGCGCCGAGTTGTACCGCGCGGCGATGCACCTCGGTTTTCTGCACGCCGGTCAGGATCAATATACGCGCCTTTTCGCAACAGGCGATCATCTCACGAATGAAGCCTATCGCGCTTTCATTGCCTAAATCGAGGTCGAGGATAACGATGTCGGGCTGCTCGCGGGAGACGAGGGCGAGAGACTCATCACGGTTGCTCGCCTCCCCAACGACTGTCATGTCCGGCTGGTTCTCTATTACCATGCGAATCCCTTCACGGACGATGGCATGATCATCGATTAGAACGATTCGAATAGGTTCTTCTCTAAATTCGGCCAAAGTGACAGCCCTCCTGTAATGGAAAATCTGGTCTTCGGTCGTGATTGCGGGCTTGTGTTGGAGAGCTGGCCCGAGTCCTCTCTCTATGAGAGATTCCTAAATAGCTTCTATTTCCACGGTAAATCCATGCGCGTCTTATCCGGCCTCATCCTATAGAGGTACTTCTATAACAACGGCAGTCGAGCGGTCTCGGGGTTCTACGCGCAATCGCCCTCCCAGCGACAGTGTACGTTCCTTAATCGATCGCGGGGTGAAGGGCGCGAACTGCTCGCCTTGCGTATGTTCATTTTCGACTCTGAGAACAAGATGGTCATCGAAGCAATCCAATCTGACGATGGCGTATCGGGACTGCGTGTGCCGCCTGATATTACTGAGGCTTTCTTCAACCATCTGGAAGAGTTCTGCCGCCAGCCGGTCATTCAGCGTGACACCGTTGCCGACCTCTACCTCCACCCTTATGCCGGTCGCGCTAGAGAACCTTTCCGCGAACCGGCGCAGCGACGACAGCAGACTATCCTTCGGCGTATCGGCGTCTGTCAGCCCATATACATAACGGCGTAAATCCTTTATTCCTAATTGGGTCATCTCCATCAGGCGTCTTACGCGGGCTGTCGCGCTTTTTAGAGTTTCAGATAGATGCTCGGGACTCGAACTCACATCAGCGTCGCCGGAAAGTAACTCATAAACGGAGCCCAGCCCCAGCTCAAGCCCTATATAAGGCTGAACTATGCTATCGTGAATGTCGCGCGCGATCTTCCTCCGTTCTTCTTCGGCAGCATCCGATGCGAGCCGGTCTACCAGGCGGATGTTATCGAGCACGGGCATGAAGTGATCGATTGCCTGTAACAGAAAATCGGTGTCCGACTGGTTAAATCTATAAGACCGCTGCGCCGCGACATAAACCCTGCCGAGCATTTCGCCACGAAAATGGACCGGTACGCTGATAAAAGACCCGGCGTTCAGCAGATCGGCGATTGCCTCACTTGCTTCTCGACTCTGTTGTGAGCCTTCGCCCTTTACTAAATCAAAGGCATAGAATCTTCTTCCCGGACCGCGAAAACCGCGCCGGTCGCCGAGGTAGATGACTGCCTGCTCAGCGGGTATTGCCAGCATTTGATTGATTATTGATAAGGAAGCCGTCTCAGCCTGTACTCCAAGGTCCGGGTTGCGGCGATCAGCACGATGCAACCTGTGATCGCCTGTGCCCAGCTCCTTAATAACCAGGACGCAGGTGTCGGCGTCATAAAAGGCTCGCAGCCGCTCCAGGATTATTCCGACTGTGCGATTCACGCCGAATCGGGGGTTGGAGAGCAGGCTCAGCTCCTTGAGCAGCGCAAGCCTACGCCTCAGCGCTATTTCATAGCCCCCCCAGTAAGCCATCATATAGCCGAGCACGCATAGATAGATGGGACGGAGGAGAAACCTGTTCAGCTCAAATTGGGGCCCGGCGGGAGCAGTTAAGTAACCGATAACGGTAAATGAAATCGATGACACAAGCGTGACCTGCAACCCTGAGACGAATCCCCCGCGAAAAGATGCAGTCAAGATTGAAAAGAAGAAGAAGAAGAAAAAGATACTGCTCGTCCCGCTGCTGAGCGCAATCAATAGCAGATACCACCCCACATCCGCCCAATGCGTCCAGTTAGTGATGTTTACTGCCAGCCGATTGCGACGTGCTTGAAGAATAAAAATAGTGAGGCTGTAAGCAATATATAATATCAGCGCGCCATAGGTTATCGGCACATACCGGTCAGGTTCGGATGGATCAAGATAGATGATCAACAAAGCCGACGAGGCCAGGACTATCCTCATGGCTGCGATCATACGATTCTCAACCGGCCCCGATCCTGTCTCACCTGTTTGTAGCTT
>DASTET010000824.1:0-2093 GCA_035709445.1 Blastocatellia bacterium
AGAAGCCAGAAGTCAGAAGCCAGAAGGTAGTCGAGACTGATTCCGATCTCTTCGCCCGACTCAAATCGAGAGATGATGCGAAAAATGCGGGCTTCTGGCTTCTGGCTTCTGTTTTCTTACCTCGCGCACGTAAGCGCCCTGCCCCCGTCGACGCTCACGGTCACGCCCGTTATCCAGGCGGCCTGATCGGAGGCCAGAAAGCGTATCGCCTCTGCCACCTCTTCCGGCGAGCCCACCCGGCCAAGCGGGTGCGTCGTCTTGCTGTGTTCGAGAAAGGCCGCGTAAGCCTCTTCGCTCATCCCGCCCGACCTGTGGAGGCGGGTTACGACCACGCCGGGATTGACCGCATTCACGCGAATGCCTTTCGGCGCAAGCTCAAGCGCCGCGCACCGGGTGAGTTGATCGAGCCCCGCTTTGCTCACGCAGTAAGCGACCACGCCCGGAAACGACCGCAAGCCGGTCACGCTCGACACATTCACTATGTTTCCGCGCGTGCGCTCCAGGTGCGGCGCGGCCAGCTTCATAAGGTGAAAGACCGACCGCAGATTGATATTCATCATCTCGTCCCACATCTCAAGCGAGGTGTCCTCGATACGACCGCTTCTTATGATCCCCGCCGCGTTGACCAGCACATCGAGCCCGCCCAGCGCCTCTACAGCCTGAGCTACGGCATCTTCGCTCTGGTCTTCGCGCGAGAGATCAGCCGCTATGATGAACGCCCCCGTGCCCACTGCCAATTCGGCCACGCGGGCGAGCGCCTCCCGGCTTCGAGCTACAAGGGCGACCCGCGCCCCCTCGCGTAGAAACAGCTCGGCTGCCGCGCGCCCGATCCCGCTGCTCGCGCCTGTGATTATAATCTTCTTGTTTTTCATAGTGAAATTTATAAGTCTAGCGCGTCTAGCGAGTCAAAAGCAGTCTAGCGCGTCTAGCGAGTCGCGAGTCTAGCGAGTCCTGCTCTTGACGCTGCTGACTACTTTGCAATATCTCATTTATGCAGTGCCTGTCATCAAAGCGACTCGCTAGACGCGCTAGACTCGCGACTCGCTAGACTGTTAATTATGGTCGTCGCACTCATAATCTTAATGAGCCTGTCGCCCCCGGATTATGGCCGAGCGATTGTTTCGGCTGCGATCCTCCACAGCCAGCAGTATAGAATCGGACGAATCGTTATCACAGGAAATCAGCGGGTTCGCGAGCTTGTCATACGCCGAATGATCCCGCTTGAAGAAGGCGACATCTTCAACCAGACGTTGTGGGAGCAGGGGCTCGAACAGATCAACCATTCGGGGTTGTTCGAGCCCGTCTCGCCTGCCGACGCAGTCTTAACTCTCGACGAGCGAAAAGTGATAGTCGATATAGAGCTTCGGCTCAAGGAGCGCGATCACCAGCGCATCGATGTAAACGCGGGGGGCGGCTCTACGGGCGGCATATCGGTCGGAGTCGATTACGCGAATATAAACCTGAGCGGGAGGGCGGACCGTTTTTTTGCTCGCCTGCGCATAGGCAACCGCGAGCGCAGCTTTGCGTCGGGCTACTCGATACAGCCGCTGACCAGGTTACCTTTCGTCTTCGAATCTGCCGGGTACTACCAGCGGCTTGAGCTGGTCGATGCAAGGATAATCGAAGGGGACCGGCAGCCGCTTTTTGTCGAGCGGACCGGCGGCGCAAGCCTCGGCCTATCATTCCCGCTTTCGAGAACCGCATATCCTTTCACCGCGACGACGACGGCGAGAATAGTCTACGCGTTCAGTTATACAAGTCTGCTCGATTCGCTCGCGGCGACGGCAGAAGGCCTGAGCGAGATGGGACAGGATGAGATTCGCATAGCCTCGCTCACGCCGATGATCGATCACAACACTCTGGACCGGGGCTTCGACCCGCGCAGCGGGCAGCAGTTGATAACCGCTATCGAAGCGAGCGCCCGCATATTTGGAGGCAACATCAACACGGTGATGCCTTACCTCGATTATCGTCGCTTCTTCGCGCCCGGCTGGGCGGAGACTGAAGCCTCTACTGCAATCGCTTCGCGCGAGCCGCGAGTGATCGGGTTCCGGTTTCGCGCTTCACACATAAGCGCATTCGGCGACAGGTTC
>DASTET010000825.1:0-9906 GCA_035709445.1 Blastocatellia bacterium
CGCAAAACCCAAGGTCTTCAAGCGCCATCACGACCGAGATCGTGAAAGAGTCGTACAGCTCGACCAGGTCTATCTCATCTCGCCTTACCCCTGCGACGGCGAATGCCCGGCGGCTCGATTCAACCGCGCCCGTCCTCGTCAAATCTTCCATCTGGCTTATCGAAAGATGAGTGCTGCTAAAGCCCGAGCCCAGCACATAAACAGGCTTCTTGCGCAACCGGCTCGCTCTTTCGGCAGAGGTCAATACTACGGCCCCGCCGCCATCAGTCATTACACAACAGTCCAGACGGTGAAGCGGGCTTGAGATCATAGGCGATGCGAGCACATCATCAACCGTTATCGCCTCCCGCATCAGCGCGCGTGGGTTGAGCCGAGCCCACCGCCGCGCCGTCACAGCCACCTCCGCCAGTTGCTCGGCGGTGGTGCCGTCTTCGTACATATGGCGGCGGGCGGCCAGCGCGTACGCGGATATGGGCGAAAGATCGCCGTACGGCGTTTCGAACTGGGCGGCAGGCATTCGCGGGTCGACGCCGCCGCCTTCCGTCACTCGCCTTCGATCGCTCCAGAGCGTGCTGCCATAGGTTATCAGCGCGACCTCGCACAACCCCGCCGATATTGCGAGCGAAGCGTGCTCGACGAGCGTCTCGAAGGCCGATCCGCCCGTAACCGTCGTGTCGGTAAAGCGCGGCTTTATTCCCAGGTATTCCGACACCTGCAAGCTCGGCAGCCCGAGAAAATCGACCGCCATCACCGCATCCACATCCGCTTTCGTCAGCCCCGCATCGTCGAGCGCCCTCTTTGTCGCCAGCGCCTGGTGTTGAAGCATCGTAAGCCCGCTACCCCGCCCGCATTCGGATTCGGCAACGCCCGCTATAACGACAGTTCTTTTGAAAGGCTCTCTTATCAAACTAAGATTCACAGGCGCCGCTACATTAAGAGAATCGCCATCACGGTCGTTGTCGCAAGACCCAGCAGCACCGGCACGAGGTTCTTTGCGGCAAGCTCTCGCGGCGAGACCCGGCAAATAGCTGCTACCGCCACGACGCCCCAGGGAATGATGCACCCGCCGCCTACCCAGATCGTCGCAATCTGACCGAGCGCGGCGATGGTTCCCGTATCGAGGGCAGCCACCCCTGCGAAAGCTCCCGCCAACGAGCCCATCAAAGGGAGCCCGCTAAAACCCGACCCGTCAAGCCCTACTACCATGCCTACGGTCGTCTGCATCAAGCCGACCGATATACGGTTGAGCGGAACTACGCGCGAAAGGGCCTCGGCCAGATCGAACAGAAGGCCGCGAGAGCCGTCCCCGAATACCTGCCTGGCAATCTCGGGAGACCCCAGGTAAAAAAATGAAGCAATGATTACGACCGGGGCGAATATTCGGATTCCGAACCCGAACCCTTTGATCAGGTGGTCGGAGATGATATTAAACCCTTCACCGCCATGCGCAAGCAAGACAAATAGAGTCAACAACAGAAGCGTGACGCCCCCTATGACCGCGGTCGCATCTCCGCCCCGGACCTGAAACGCAACAAGCAGGATGACCGTGCCCAGGTAGGTTAGAGGAACTACTGCTGCGGCGACGCGGGCCACCCGGCCTGCCTGAGGGGGGTCCTCTACCGCAGTGGAAACAAGCTCCTGCTGCATCGTAATCGGCCCGTCGCCCGATGTGGTAGCCGCGACAGAAATGACGGCGGGCTCGGAAGCGGTCGGCATCTCCATATCGGATTCATCTCTGGCCCGCGCGATGTCTCTGCGCGCTATGAAGAACGCCGCAGCGACCGTGACCACGCTCATTGTTGCAATCAGAGGGATGCCGCTTCGCATCACGGCCTCTACAGGCAGATTGGCCGCCTTCGCGCTTATGCTCGGCGCGCCCTGAATCACGTAGTCGGTCGAGAGCGCTATGCCATGGCCGAAGATGTTCATCGCCATTGCGGCGGTGATCGCCGGGAGACGCACCGAGGCGGCGACAGGCACAAGGACCACGCCTACCAGCGCGGTGGCGGGCGAGGGCCATAAGAAATAAGAAGAGACGAGCATAACCACGCCGATCACCCAGAAGGCGATCTCGGGGGATTTCATCAGCTTCGCCGCAGGGGCCACCATCAGCCGCTCTGCTCCTATGTTTCTGAGCATGGTTGCGAGCCCCACGATCAGCGATATGACCACAATGATGTCGAGCAGCTCGCGCATCGCAACGACTGTGGACTTGAAGACGGTCAGTATCGCGCCGAGCGGGGAGCCGGTCATAATCCAGCCCAGCGTGAACACGCCCGCTATGCACGGGACGAGCGCGTCGTATCGCTTCGCCATGGTTATGACCACCATGACTACGAAGGCTGCATAGACCCAATGTGCCGCCGTTAATTCCATCTGGCTTGCTCTCGCTTATCGGCTCAGCCGATAGCCGGCCTTTTCGCGGTCCCAGGTCCGAAGGCCATCACCCTCCTCTCGCAGCCTGTACTTTTCTACGCGCTGTGTGGGCGTCTTCGGCAGGCTATCACGGAACTCTACGAAGCGAGGAACCATAAAGTAAGCCATGCGGTCCTCGCAGAACTTTATCAACTCTTCCGGCTTTAGCTGCTCGCCCTCTTTGCAGACCACGACGATCTTTACTTCGTCTTCACCAAGCTCGGAAGGGACCGCTATGGCCGCCGACTCAAGCACAGCCGGATGGCGGTTGACTATGGCCTCGACTTCAAAGGCCGATATGTTTTCGCCTCTTCTGCGAATCGCCTCCTTCTTCCGCCCGACGAAATAGAGATACCCGTCCTCATCCATGTAACCGAGATCGCCCGTGTGAAACCACAGGTTTCGAAATGCTTCGAGCGTGGCCTCTGCCATCTTGTAATAGCCCGACATCATAGTGTATGGCTCGCGCGGGCGAATGACGATCTCTCCCGTCTCGCGCGGGCCGAGCGGCAGGTCGTCTTCATCCACAATCCTCACTTCGGTATTCTCATCCGGCCTCCCGCAGCAACCCGGACGGCGCGGCTCGGCTATGACGGGCGGGGTCACGATCCCTTCGGTCATGCCGAAGGTCTCATAAACGACCCGTAAGCCGAACCTCTTCTCAAAACCTTCGAGGTCTTCCGGGGGCGGAACGACCATCGCAAGCCGCACGCTATTCGCCGCGTCGTCTTCGCGCGGAGGCGCTTTGTAGAGTATGTTCCCCATCGCGCCGAGCGCAAGAAAGACGGTGGCTCGCGAGCTGCGGACCTCGTCCCAAAAAGTCGTCGCGCTGAAATGCTCGTACATCGCCACCTGCGCGTCGTGCAACATTGCCGAAAGCACTGTACACACCTGCGCGTTCACATGAAAGAGCGGCAGGCAGGTGTAGAGCGTATCATCCGAGCCGACCTGCATCCCGCCTCCGATAGACTTCGCGGCGTAGTAATAGTAGTGATGGCTCATCACCACGCCTTTCGAAGGCCCCGTAGTCCCGCTCGTAAAGAGTATGGTCATCGGGTCCGTGTGCTTTACGTCGGCCTGCACCGGATTGGCAGATGCCTCGCGAAGCGCGGCGAGCGGGCCTGTTCTGATCCTTCCTGACCTCAACCCCTCCGCCGGCCCGTCTACAAAAATCTGCTTTACCTTGCCGAGGCCGCCTTCAATCTCACTCACGCGATCGAACAGCGTCGAATCGGTTATGACGGCTTCGGCGTCGGAGGCGTTTATGATATAGTCGAGCAGCTCTCCCTTGTGCGCAGTGTTGACAGGGACCATCACCGCGCCGATCTTCGCCAGGGCGAACCACGAATAGAGGTACTCCGGGCGGTTCGACATCATAACGGCCACTTTCGCGCCTTTGCTTATCCCGTTTTCAAGAAAGCCGTTGGCAAAGCGCGTGGCCTGCTCGTCAAGCTCCCGACAACTGATCGTGGCTTCGCCCTTGAAGTTTAGAAACGTTTGATCCGGGCGCACTGCGGCCTGCTCTTCGACGACACGACCGAGCGTCCTCTCTTTTACGGGAAAGCCTTTCACCTGGATAGCTGTTCTTTCATCCAATTCGCGATCGCAGGCTGCAACGATTCGTCCATCTCGAACAGGTCATACCCGAGCATGCCCCCGTTATAGATCATCAGCCTGCTCCCGCGATTCTTTGTTGAGGAATAAGCCGAAGCCATAGAGTTCCTGGTAGCAATCTCAAGCTCTTTGCTGGCAACGTAGAAGATCGGTATATCGAGTTTTGCAATCTCTTCCCTGTCCTTCGCGTTGATGAGCGTGGTCATAAGGACGAGCGCGCCGACCCTCGGCTCGCCTATCGCCGCCGAAAGCGCATAGACCGCGCCCCGGTCGGGACCGACAACCCCTATGCGACCGACGCCCGGCTGAGACGACAAATACTTGACCGCGGCCTTTACGTCGAGCGATGTATTATTGCGCTCATCAGGCGGAAGGTCGAGCAGCTCGCCTTTGCCCGTGCTCCTGCCGCGCCCGCGCGTGTCGAAGTTGAGCACGATAAGCCCGCGCTGGACCATCAACTCGGCCAGGTGATCGAAGATGTGCCTGTCGGTAAAGCTTGAATGGAGCATCACCACTCCAGGGACGGGACCGCTTTCGCCCACGCCCTCCGGCATTCTGAGAGTGCCGTGGAGCGCCCAGCCATCTTCGCTCTGAAACGTTACCTCGCGCTTACTGCCGAAAGACTTGATCCGCTCTGAAATCCAGTCGGCAATCCCATCTTCTATGGGCTTATCTTTCGGGCGCTCCGAGCGCCACACGCTGAACATAGTCGTAGCGATGCCCAGGTCCTTATAGACGCTTATGTGGCTGTGCTCGCTGCGGCTCAGATTGTAGGCATCGGCCATATCGCGAAAACCTGTGCGGTCTTCTTTGCTGACGACGAGAAAGAGCGGGATGTCGGGACTCGCGGCGATATGCTTTTTGGCCGCTTCGGTGAGCCTGCCCGAAACCAGCACGATGGCCTTGACGCGCCGGTCCCCGCCCCAGCCGATTACCGCCGCTTCGGCGCTCTCTTCCTCTGCCAGAAGGCCGATCCTCGAAGCATCGATGCCGGGCTGCGATTCCAGAAATGCGATCGCCGCCCGAACGTCCAGGTAGAGTTTCGCGAGCTCTTCACGGCTGAACGAGTGAAGCTCTTTGCTGCCCATGCTCTTGCCGCGGCCCCGAAGGTCTATCCTCAGGGTCGCAATCTCGCGAGACCCGAGTATCTGCGCGAGCCCCGGATACAGGTACTGGCCGTAGGCGTCGCGGTCGTGCGCAAAGGCGTGGAGCAGTATCACCGCGGGGAACTGTTTGCCCGCCGCTTCAGGCACGCCCAGCATGCCCGAAATAGTCCAGCCGTCTTCCGTCTTGAAAGAGACCTCTTTTTCAGCCGCGCTCGCCGACACCCCTGTAATGTGAACAAGCAAAAAGATGATGGGACATAACAAGAGCGCGTGTCTCATCCCGAAGATTGCGTTCTTCTGCGATTTCCTCATAACTTTACTTCTTCAGCAAGGTCACGGCTTGAGCTTATCCTTCATCCAGCCGACGACGCGCGCAAGCAGCGTTTCGTCAAGCTCGAACAACTGATACCCGATAGCCCCGCCATCCATAACGATAAGCTCGCTGCCTTTATCCCTCGTGAGATTGTACATGTCCTTAAGCGAGGCGGTGACGGCGCGGTGACCGGCGCTCGTGATGTAAAGCACCGGCACGTTCTGAGTGGTCAGATAGGTCTTCTCTTTCTCTGTCGGGATGTAGCCCGTGAGCACAACTCCCGTCTTTATGCGCGGGTCTTCCGCGAGCGCCGCCATCGCGTACCTCGCCCCTATGATTGTGCCGAGAACGCCTATGCGGCTCGCATCCACGCCGGGCAGAGAGGCAAGGTAGTTTACGGCGGCCAGGACATCCAGATGGCCTTTATCGCGCTCGGCCCTCGTCAGCTCGAAATACTTACCCTTCCCCGTACTCTTGCCGCGCCCTCGCCAGTCGATGTTGAGGACGACGAGGTTCTCTCTGGCGAGCGCGATCTCGAGATCGTGATACGCATAGCGGTCGCTCAACCCGGAGTGCGCCAGCACGACAGCAGGCAGTTTCCCCGATCCGCCCTGCGGGACGCGCAGGTTGCCATGAATCGTCCAGCCGTCCGATGTTTGAAAGGAAACTTCAGCGAGGGTCCCCACCGCCAGGAGCTGATCGGCCACCCATTCGCCTATGCGGTTGTGAAGCGGGGTATCGTTAGGGAACTTCTGCCGGAACATGCTGAGCATCCATGTCCCTATGCCGAGCCCGTTATAGACCTCTATGTCGCTCTCGCTGTTTTTCGACAGGAAGTAAGCGTCGGTCATATCTCTGAAACCCGGACGGTCTTCGCTGCTGACAACCAGGAGCAGCGGCATATCCGGGCTCGAAGCGATCCGGCCTTTGGCCGACTCGCTCAGCCTGCCCGAAAGCAGAGATATCGCCTGTACACGCTTGTCTGCGAGGCCCGCCGTTATCGCGGCCTCGGCGCTCGTGCCTGCTGCGATGATGCCCGTCCTCGAAACGTCTAGCCCCGGATGGGAAGAGATGAACCCGAGGGCCGCCTCCACATCCAGATATATCTTTGACATCTCTTCGGGGCTGAACGAATGCATCTCCTTTTTGCCTACGCTCTTGCCCCGCCCCCGCAGATCAAGGGTCAGGGTAGCTACCCCGCGAGCCGTTATAACGGGCGCAATGCCGGGGTATTGAGGCCGCCCCGCTCCGGGGTCACGATAGACGCCGAACGCGGCCCGGTCATGCTCGATAGAAGGTAAAAGCACGACTACGGGGACCTTTCCTCTCGCGTTTTCCGGGATGCTCAGCGAGCCGTAGATCGTCCACCCGTCTTCGGTCTTGAACGATACTTCTTTGTCGGCAGCCTTAGCCTCTTGCGCCTGCAACGCGAATTGCCCAAGCAGTAATAGGAGAGCGGTAACTAACCGTGGCTTCATGATGTGATTTCTTTATTATGGCATTTGAAATTGCAGGAACGGATATGCGCCTGCGTTATCGCCGCCCGTGACCAACTATAAATCAGTGAACGATGAGTGACCGATCAGTCGGTCAGATATTAGCCCAACTGAAATTTGAAGTCAATGTGAAATTACATGTTATTCGGCGTCGCAGAGACTCCGAGAAAGGCGGATCGGAAACCAAGAATGATGGCATGTCATAAGATTGTGTTACGCGCCTCGCCGGGCGCGGCCAGGTTCTCCCGCTCATCCGTAGCCTTGCTCTTGTCCCGAATAATCGATGCCAGGGCCGAAATCAAGCAGATCCCGGCCCCTAGGAGAAAGACCATGCGCACAGACGAGGCAAACGCCTGACGCTCCGCAAGCTCTCCCGGAATATTGAGGTCCTTTAGTTTTTCGAGCTCTTTAGAATGCGCGAACGCGAATACCAGGCTGCTTACCGCCACGCCGCTCATAGAGCCGAAGTTCCTGAGCGCGCCGATCATGCCTGATGCGATCCCATATCTGTTGCCGGGCACCGCGCCCATGATCGCGCTATTGTTAGCCGGAATAAAGAGCCCTCCCCCGACGCCTACCGGTATGAGGCGCAGCACGACCCCTATCGAGCTGGTCTGCGTATCAACCGTGCTCAACAGCAAGAGGCCCAGGCAGTTTGTGAGAGCGCCCGTCGCAGCGATGCTCCGGGTCCCGAACCGGTCGGCCAGATATCCGCCCAGAGGTGAAACGACTACTAAGAAAATGGCTATGGGGGCAAGTATATATCCAGAGCTTGTGGGACTTAGAAGGAGAACGCGGTCCAGATAAAACGGCAGCAGGAAGGCGACCATAGCAAACGCAATCTGGATCAGGTATGCGCTCGTGGATGCTGCGCTGAAAGTGCGGCGCCCAAACAGGCTCAGATCGAGCAAAGGATGCTCAACTCTGGATTCGATGGAGAGAAAGGCTGCTCCCAGAATCAGAGTCGCAATCAAAAGTCCTATCACAACAGCGGGCTCTCTGTCAGGTTTCGACAACACGTTGATCAGGACAAGAAAGCAACTCAGGCTGGCGATGAAAGTGATGGCACCACCGGCATCAAAGCGCTCTTTATGTTGTTGCGCCGGGCGCGAAGGTATGAACTTAGTGGCAAGCAGAAAGCCTGCCGTGCCAGTCACAACATGAACGAAGAAGACCGCTCGCCATCCGAGATAATCGGTTAATAGCCCGCCGAGAATTGGTCCCACAATCACCGATACCCCTATCATTGACCCGAGCGTGCCGAGCGCCTTCCCTCTCTCCTTTTCCGGAAAGGTTTCCGTCAACACGGCCACGCCGTTGGCAATCAACAGCGCCGCGCCTATGCCTTGAAGACAGCGGAACGCCACGAGCATCCAGACTGTCGTCGCCGACCCGCACAGCGCCGAGGCGAGGGCGAAGGCTGCAAAGCCTGCAACGTAGAGCCTTTTCCTCCCATATATATCTGCCACTCGACCGAAGGTTATCACTAACACTGAAATCATCAGCAGGTACGACGTCACGACCACTTCGATAGCCGATATGCTTACCTGAAAGTGTCGGGCTATTGCAGGCAGGGCGATATTAATCATGGTCGAGTCTGTGAAATCCATAAAGGCTCCAAGCGCTACGCATAAGAAACAGAGCCATCTGCCGAGTGTAACTCTATCGCCTGTACCTGTTTTCATCTTGGTCTACCAATAACATCGCGGTATTTTGCACGCGCTGATAATATTGAAAAGGCTGCGTCGAACACGCTTCTTTATGGGCGGGCATGCTACTGTTGGGGCCGTCATAGACTTACGACTGCACAACATCAGTAAGCGTTTTGTGTCTCAGTTTTTTTTTCATCCAGTCCAGTATCGTCGGGTTAAGCTTGAGATTGAGAGTGAATATGCCATAGCCATACGCGCCGCCCCTGAAGGTCATCAACTCACTCCCGTTCGCCATTGTATCTTCGTAGAGTGCTGTCATGGCCCGGGTGACGGGCACAACGTTTTGGCTCACGATGTAGAGTACAGGTATCTTTATTCCGGCAAGCTCCTGCCTTTCTGCTTCCGGTGGCACATAACCTATAACCGACACAACGGTCTTCAGCCGCGGATCTTTCGCCGCAGCCTGCAGGGCGAAACGCGCGCCTATAACTGTGCCGACGGCACCAATCAGGGACGGATCGACGTTATCTTGAGAACTGAGGAGATCAACAGCAGCCTTTATATCGAGATATCCGCGATCTGTCTCTGCTATTTCCTGCGGGGACTTCAGTCTCAGTTCGAGCCAGTCTCCTTTGTTGCGGCTCTTGCCCCGGCCTCGCCAATCCATGTTGAGCACTACAAATCCAGATTCGACGAGCATCTGCACGAGACTGTCGTACATGTGCCTGTCGGTAACGGAGCTATGAATGAGAATGATTGCTGGCAAGCGCCCTTCGCAGACCGGGCTGACGAGGTCAGCCGATATGATCCACCCGTCTTCAGTCTCGAAAGAAATTCGCTGTGATTCCCCAAGTGCATTCAGGCGTTCATTGATCCAGTCTGACACGATATAATCGAGCGGTCGCTCATCGGGTCTGTTGTAACGCCAGGTGCTGAACATAGCCGTTGCATGGCCGAGCCCATCGTAGACCAGTATGTTGCTCTTGCTGTTTCTCGACAGTTTGTAACAGTCTGACATGTCGCGGAAGCTATCCCGGTCTTCACTGCTAACTACGCACAGTACAGCTATATCAGGCCTCGTGCTAATTACATCTTTTGCCCTGGGGCTGAGATATCCGGAGACGAATGCGAAAACCCTTACGCCAGGGACGTCGGCTGCACCGAGCACCGCAGAATCGGCGCTGAGTGCTTCTGCGAAAATGCCGATGCGCATAGGATCAACCGCTTTCTGGCTGACGAGAAAGTTGAGAGCGGCCCTCACGTCGAGGTAGAGTTGTTCGCGCTGTTGAGGTGTAAAAGAATGTACCTCA
>DASTET010000826.1:0-3187 GCA_035709445.1 Blastocatellia bacterium
GGGGTCGATAAGATCAACGAAGGGTAGAGAGACGAAATTACACGCTACAACTTCTTCAGCGAAGAACTGTTCGGCATCGAAGCGCCTCTCTCGACAATAGTCGAATACTTCAAATCGGCGGGACAGCGATTGGAAGTCCGCAAGCGCATCCTGCTGTTGATGGGGCCTGTGGGCGGCGGTAAATCTACAATCGTCACCCTGCTCAAGCGCGGCCTTGAAAAGTGGTCGCGCACCGATAACGGCGCGGTCTTTGCTATAAAAGACTGTCCCATGCACGAAGAGCCATTGCATCTTATTCCGCACGAGCTGCGGCCAGAGATAGAGCGGCATTACGGTATATATATCGAAGGAGAGCTATGCCCGCAGTGCCGGTACAATCTCGAACATGTCTATCGAGGGCGACACGAAGACGTGCTTGTCCACCGCATAGTATTTTCTGAGAAAGACCGAATCGGCATCGGCACCTTCGCGCCGTCTGACCCGAAGAGCCAGGATATAACGGAACTTACGGGCTCTATCGACCTGTCGACTATAGGCGAAGTCGGCGTAGAGAGCGACCCCCGCGCCTACAGGTTCGACGGCGAGCTCAATATTGCCAATCGCGGTTTGATGGAATTCGTCGAGATGTTGAAGGTCGATGAGAAATTCCTCTACAGCCTGCTCACGCTAAGCCAGGAGCAGAGCATCAAGACGGGCCGCTTCGCGATGATCTATGCTGACGAGGCAATCATATCGCACACAAACGAGAACGAGTACAACGCATTCGTGGCGAACAAGAAGAGCGAGGCGCTTCAAGACCGCATCATAATGATCCGAGTCCCTTATAATCTCAAGGTCTCGCAGGAAGAACGCATTTATGACAAGCTTCTCAAGCAGAGCGATGCCCTGCGCAACATACACATCGCGCCGAACGCCCTAAGGATTGCCGCAATGTTTGCCGTCATGACGAGGCTCGAAGAGCCGAAGAAAGCCAACATCGATATCGTCAAGAAGATGAAACTATATGACGGCGAAGACGTCGAAGGGTTCAAGTCCAAGGATGTCCGCGAGCTTCAAGACGAGACGGTCAGAGAAGGGATGGACGGAATAAGCCCGCGCTACATCATCAACAGGCTGTCGGGCGCGCTCGTCCGCGATAACATCACCTGCATCAACCCTATCGATGCGCTTCGCGCGATCAAGGACGGCTTCGAGCAGCATACGGGCATCTCTACAGAGCAGCGAGAGCGATACCTTAACCTCGTTGCGGTGGCGCGACGCGAGTACGATGACCTGGCCAAAAACGAGATACAGCGCGCGTTCGTCTACTCCTTCGAGGAGATGGCGAAAGGGCTTTGCGATAACTATCTCGATAACGTCGAAGCCTATTGCAACAAGGAGAAGCTGAAGGACGCGATCACGGAAGAAGAGATCGAGCCGGACGAGAAGCTTATGCGCTCGATTGAGGAGCAGATAGGCATAAGCGAGAATGCGAAGAACACTTTCCGGCAGGAGATCCTCATACGCATCTCGACCTATGCGCGCAAGGGCAAGCCGTTTGAGTATCGTTCGCACGAGCGGCTGAAAGAGGCCATCGAAAAGAAGATTTTCTCTGACCTCAAGGACGTGGTGAAGATAACCACGTCAGTAAAGCAGCCCGATGCCGATCAGCTTCGCCGTATCAACGAAGTCATCGACCGGCTTGTGACTCAGCACGGCTATTGCACGGTCTGCGCAAACGAGCTGCTCTCTTACGTCGGCACGCTTCTATCGCGATAGGATAGCGAGCGGGCATGCAGAAAAATTCTCCAAACGCCCGCGTCAGCCTCTGAGGCGATGCGGGCGTTTCATTGAGTGGTTAATGGAATAAGTGTATGTCAGTTCAACGCAACGACTGGTCCTTACAGCGAAAAGGTCAGATAGATCAGGAAAGGCATAAGGAGAGGGTCCGCGAGTCTATAAAAAAGAACCTGGGCTCGATAGTCTCCAACGAGTCGATCATACTCTCGGACGGAAAGAGAGTGGTTAAAGTCCCTATAAGATCGCTCGACGAGTACAAGTTTAGATTCGATTATCGCAAGAAGAAGCACGTAGGGACCGGGGAGGGCGATACGAAGGTGGGAGATGTTATCGCCCGCGAGGGACAGCCGGGCCAGGGGCCGGGGCGAGGTCCGGGAGCGGGCGACCATCCCGGGCAGGAGTATTATGAGGCCGAGGTCGATATAGATGAGATAGCCAGGCTCATATTCGAAGATCTCCACCTGCCTTACCTCGAAGAGAAGGCGAAGCAGGCCGTACAGTCGAAGACCACAAAGTTCACAGAGATCCGCCGATCCGGCATCCTCGCAAACCTCGACAAGAGGCGAAGCATACTCGAAAACCTGAAGCGGACCGCCCGCGAGACCGGCGATGCGAAGATAGGCCGGTTCAAGAAGGAAGACCTCCGTTACAAGACGTGGGAAGAGCAGATAAAGTACGAATCGAATGCCGTCGTGATAGCGATGATGGACGTTTCGGGGAGCATGGGCGAGTTTAAGAAGTACATAGCGCGGTCCTTCTACTTCTGGATGGTCCGGTTTTTAAAGACCAAGTATGATCATGTCCATATCGTTTTTATAAGCCACCACACGGAGGCCAAAGAAGTAACCGAAGAACAGTTCTTCACGCAAGGCGAATCGGGCGGAACGGTCGTCTCTTCGGCATACCGGCTTGCGCTCGATATTATGGCCGAGCGATACCCGACGAGAGACTGGAACATATACCCGTTCCATTTTTCGGACGGCGACAACTACTATTCCGATAACGACGAAGCAGTGCGTCTTGCCGATGAGCTGATCTCGACCTGCAACCTGTTCGGGTACGGCGAGATCGGCGAGGAGGGGGCGTCGAGCTACAGGCGCTCGTCGGGCGCGCTGCTCTCGATTTTCAAAGACAGGCTGAAGAGCCAGGAGCGATTCGTAGGCGTGCGCATCGATGACAAGGAGGATGTATATCCGGCCTTGAAGGAGTTTTTCGGCAAGCGAGGCGAGCGCGTGTGAGCGGGAACTTAGAAGACGATGATTGACAGACAGGTAAGAGAACTGGAAGAGGCAGTCGAACAGATATGGGAGATTGCCACCGTCAAATTCAAGCTCGACCCCTTTCCGGTCCGCTTCGAGATAGTGCCGGCCACGGTGATGTATGAGGTCGGGTCGTATGCGCTTCCCGG
>DASTET010000827.1:0-3519 GCA_035709445.1 Blastocatellia bacterium
CATTTCGCACCCTGAAAGCTGGTCTTTACGAAGAGCAGGTCAATGGTAATGGCTCGGGCCGAGTTTGCCAACAGCCGATTCGATGGGATATTTATTGAGCAGCTATGGAAAACCGTATCAGGTATGTAATCGTCGGAGCGGGGGCTGTCGGCGCAGCAGTCGGCGGGTTGCTTCTCGACGCGGGCTCGCGCGTGTTGTTTGTCGCAAGGCGCGGACGCGCCGAAGCGATACGGCGCGGCCTGCGTATCAGGCAGTCGCACAGGGAGACGACCGTAAGCGGCGATGCCGTGACCGGCATACGCCAGGTCAGCCCCGCGCAGTCGGACGTACTGCTGATAACCACCAAATCTCCATCTACTCTCGCAGCGGTCGAAGAGCTATCGGCTGTTTATCCGAGGAGCGCGCCCGTGGTCTGTCTTCAAAACGGGGTAAGCAACGAGTCTATCGCTGCTGGCCGGTTCGACCGCGTCTATGCCGGGCTGGTTGTGATGAGCGCAGTTCAGCTCGACCCGCACCTTATCACGCTGCCGATGGGGGAAGAGATGGCCGTCGGCCTTTACCCGTCGGGCGTCGATGGGCTTGCAGAGCGGATGGCCTCGGACCTCAGCCGCGCGGGCTTCAATTGTATAGCTTCCGAATATGTGATGGAGATGAAATGGGGCAAGCTGATCGCTAACCTCAATAACGCCACGCATGCCATCACGGGCTACTGGCTTGAGCTTGGCCTTGCCGATAAAGAGATGCGAACGCTTATGCGAGAAGTCCGCGAGGAAGGTCTCAGCGTGCTCGACGCCGCAGGGATAGAGGTCGAGCCGCCTGCGGGCGCGCCCGCTACGTTCAGGATTCGAGAAGCGACCCGCGCGCTCGACCGGCCGCCCAGGCCCTACGACGAGGCGCGCAACCTGCCGGAGGACCGCCGCACATACGCTTCGATGTGGCAGGACCTTCATCTTGGCCGAAATTCGAACGAGGCCGAGTTTCTAAACGGCGAGATAGTCAGGCTTGGCAGTAAGCTCTCTATACCTACGCCCTACAATTCGACCCTGCTTGAGATTGCGAACCGGATGTTTGACGAGGGGTTAAAGCCCGGAATCTATACCCCGGCCGAGCTGCGGGCGCTGATACTCGCGCGCAACGAATTGCAATAAATTCATATCATTGACTTTTCCGGATTCGGTGTTATATTACGCACACTGACGCCGGTCAGGCCCCTAATTTATTTGGCAGTGTGGTTTTACCCGGAGTTGAAGAAAGGCTGTCAGGACTCCGTTCGCACAGATCAGGCGCTCCTTTCTCTCCTCAGGTCACGGGTTGTAAGGGTCAGGGTGATGTACAGAGCAAGCAAGATTATCGCAATTGTAATTCTCCTCGCCGTCGCCTCACCGACGAGCGCGCAGGTTGAAAAAAGAGATGCCATCCGGCACGACAGCTTCGACCCCGTCGAGTTCCTCAAGAGCTTTAAAATAGGGATGAGCTATACGGAAGTGCAGAACGCGCTCCCGAAGAATGCGGAACAGGACATTCTCTCCTACATAGTGACGGATGAAGTCTTCGTGTTGACCGTAGACATCCCGACCCGCGCGCAGTGGACGGCCTCATTCAAGTTCGACACGCTCGAATCTCCGCTCAGAAGGCCGGAGCGGCTGGTCGAGATGAGTTGCAGCGCAACGCTTTCGAGTCGCAGCGACACGTTCGATTCGATTGTGCGCAAAGTCACGGTCGCCTTCGGCCAGCCCGCCATGCTCGAACGCAAGAACGAAACGATTCAGGAAGCGGGCTGGGTCGTCTCGGGCGGATCGGTCCTTACCCTCGAATACTCGCGTGTGCCTACGGGGCTCGAAGGCAAAGACGTGAGCGTCGACTTCATTGTAAAGAAGACCCGCCGCCGCTCGTCCGCCTCAAAAGATATCGCCTGAAATCCGAACGGGCAGAATTGACAGAATAATCGGGCAAGTTTTGCTTGTCTGATCCTTCCAATCCTGTTAATCCTGTCTAAAATCGAATCTGGAGGCGATAGCATCACAGTGGCCGGGCTGACGATAAGCATAACGCAAGCCGTGAGAAATGGGATCGAATCGCACGCGCTTTGTTCGCGTCCGGCGGAATGCTGCGGGCTTCTGAGCGGCAGGCGCGGCCTGATAACCAATCTTCACCCGCTCCCGAATGACGCGGACACGCCCGAATCGCGTTACTTCGCCTCGCCTGAAGATCTCTTCACCGCTATGCGGCGCATTCGCGAAGCGGGGCACGAGCTGCTGGGCATATATCATTCGCACCCGCGCACCCCCGCATATCCCTCGACTTCGGATGTCGAGATGGCTTTCTACCCCGAAGCCTTTTACTTTATCATTTCACTTGAGCCGCGCGTCGAGATGCGCGCCTTCAAAATAGAAGGCTCAAAGATCGACGGCGTAGATATACTGGTTGTCGAAGGGTAGGTGTATTGAATATGTCGGCCAAAGAAAGCATAAAAGTAACTGCGCTGCTTTTCGGTCGGGCGCGCGAGATGGTCGGGGCTGATAGCCTCGATCTCGAAATCGACCGGCCCGCGACGGTCGAAAGCGCGTTTGCCTCGCTCAAAGCCAGGTATTCGGCCCTCGCGGCTATCGAGCGCAGCCTGCTTTTTGCCATCAACGAGCGGTACGCCGTACGTTCCGACGCGCTTGACGAAGGCGACCACCTGGCAATACTGCCGCCCGTGAGCGGCGGCGCGCGCGCGGACATATTCGAGATCACCCGCGAGCCCATAGACATCGCAGGCTTGAGGGCGCGGCTTCTCGGCGGCGAGTCAGGCGCCGTGGTCATCTTTGACGGGGTCGCGCGCGATAATACGAAGGGGCGGAAGACGCTCTACCTCGAATATGAAGGCTACATCCCGATGGCGCTCCGCACGATGGAGCAGATAGGCCGCGAAGTCCACGAGAAGTGGCCTGTAAACAATGTCGGAATAATTCATCGCCTGGGCCGTATCGATATAAGCGAGTCGAGCGTCGTCATCGTAGTCACCTCGGCCCATCGCAAGATCGCTTTTGAAGCCTGCCAGTACTCTATCGACCGTTTAAAGAAGATAGTCCCTATCTGGAAGAAAGAGTATTTCGAGGACGGGGCCGTCTGGGTCGAGAACGAAGAGGCGAGGATGTGTTAAGGCTCTCTCACCGCTGCTCTATCTTGCTGCGGGCCTGCGCCGTCTCGCGCTTCTGCTGTTCGAGGGCGGCTATGCGTTTCGCGATAAAGGGCTGCTCGCTTTCGTCTTTGATCTCTCTGAGCGCCCTTATGGCCTCATCGAACTGGAACAGCCCCGCGTAGCAGTCTGCCATTCCGTACATCGCCGTGCGATATACTTTCGGGTCGCCGCTTTCGGTGGCGAGCTTTTGATAAACGGGAAGCGCCTGCTGGTACTGGCCGCGAGCGATGTGGTGTATGGAGGCTGTGCGCAGGTGCGCCTGCTCGCTCAACTCGTCGTAGCCTGTTGCTTCGACCACCTTGGCGTATTCGGCGAGCGCCTGGCTGAAATTTCTT
>DASTET010000828.1:0-2290 GCA_035709445.1 Blastocatellia bacterium
GAGAAACTCGGAAACAGTTCAATCCCGTGATAGCTGGTGAGGGGTATGATTTTCAAGGGGGCCACCGGCGCCTTCGACGGGATATGAGATTGGCTGCCACGTGTCAGCCAGTACGTCAGTGCTACAACGACGAAGAGCCCAACCGCTGCCGCGATCAAGCCTATTGGGCGCGACCGGGCGGTTGCGCTCGCCGATGGAGAGATTGAAATCTCCGCGCCGCTCAACATTGCTTTTAAATCAGAGGCGAGATCGCGGGCCGACGGGTAACGCTCCTCGGCATTCTTCTTCAGACACCGGCTGATAACTCGCTCCAACGCTTGCGGCAACTGCTTGCCGGTGTCAGTCAGCTTTGGCGGCTCATCGCGTAAGGTCGCAGCCATCCTTTCAGCCGTAGTCTCGCCCGCAAAAGCTCGCCTGTCGGCTACCATCTCGTACAGCACACACCCGAGCGAGAAAATGTCGCTTGCCGCTTCCACCTTTTCGCCACGCACTTGCTCCGGCGACATATAGCCTGCCGTCCCCATCACTATCCCTGGCTCGGTTATGCTCGGTAGAACAGGAGCCGTAGTATCAACCGACTGTTTGCTGGCAGCTTTCACCCTCGCCAGCCCGAAGTCGAGTATCTTCACACGCCAGTCCTTCGTCACGAAGATGTTCTCCGGCTTCAGGTCCCGGTGGATGATCCCTTTCTCATGCGCGGCCGAAAGTCCATTGGCCACCGCCACCCCCACCTCGACGGCTTCGCGCCACGTCAAGGCCGAGCGCGAAAGCCGCCCGCGCAAGGTCTCACCTTCTAATAACTCCGTCACTGCAAAGCGGACCTCTTGCTCGTTGCCGAAATCGTGGATGGCCAATATGTTCGGGTGGGACAGCGCCGCCACAGCCCTCGCCTCGCGTTCGAAGCGCGCCAGCGCCTCCGCGTTTTGAGACAGGTTGGCGGGAAGCACTTTGATGGCGACCTCCCGGTTCAGGCGAGTATCTCTTGCGCGATAGACCTCTCCCATGCCGCCAGCCCCTATCTGTTCGATGATCTCGTAGTGGCTGATGCTCTTCCCTGCCAGAAAAGACGCCTGCTGTTCGGCGATCATTTGCGCCGCCAGATTTAAGGCGGGCGTGTCGAGGAAGCGATGGGCCTCGTCATCTGCTCTCAGCAATGATTCGACCTCGTTGCGCAGCTCTTCATCGCCAGAGCAAGCCTCGTCCACGAAGGCCGCGCGCTCGTCTGCCGCGCAACGCCGCGCCCGGTGATAAATCTCTTCGATTCTTTTCCACCGCTCAGGCTTCATCGTTCCTTCCCTCGCTAAGCTCTCGATAAAGCCACGCCCTCGCCAGATTCCATTCCCGCTTCACGGTCCTAGAAGATATCTTCAAAACCGCCGCCGTCTCTTCGACATCGAGTCCCCCGAAAAACCTCATCTCCACGATCCGGCTCTTGCGCGGGTCGAACTCGGCGAGCGCGTTGAGCGCCTCGTCAAGCGCAATGATTTCCGCCCCCCGGTTCGAAGATACAAAGACAGCCTCTTCGAACGCGATCTGCCGGGCCGAGCCCCCGCGCTTGTTTGTCGCGCGCTCGCGCGCAAAGTCTACGAGAATGCGCCGCATCATCTGCGCCGCCACGCCGAAGAAGTGGACGCGGTTCCGCCACTCGACATTTTTCCAATCGATGAGCCGCACCCAGGCCTCGTTGATGAGGGCGGTCGATTGCAGCACGTGCCCGGCGCGCTCGCCGCGCATGTATGCTCTGGCGAGGCGGTGCAGTTCCGCATAAACGAGCGGGGCAAGTTTGTCGAGCGCCGCCTGGTCGCCGTCGCCCCATGCGCGCAGAAGTTGTGTGATTTCGTGAGCAGTAGGTTCCGACATAGTCCCACCTGCCGGGCTGAGACCGAAACGCGGTTCGCTAATGCTAGCACAAGCCTCTCAACGATGGCGAAGCCAAAAACATTCTCACGTCGTGGCCCTTTCTGAAATGGAATTCCGCCTTACGAGTAGGAAACAGAATTTAGAAGATTAAGAAAGGACAGGCTTATGAAAAATTGTGCTAAGCATGACCGGACGCAGATCACGGCGGCAAAAGAAGACTTGACACATATCCGTAACGGCAAACAAACCCTGATGCTGAAGCTTCGCCGGGTGGCGGCGGCACTTGTCATAGCAGTTGCCTTTGGCGTTGTCGGCCTCAGAACCGACCCGGTTACCTTCGCCGGGAATGGCAGCAAACGTTGGGTCGGTACCTGGAGCGCCGCCCTGCACGCGCCGAACGCCGGCCCGCCGGGGCTTACCAATCCTGGCT
>DASTET010000829.1:0-4093 GCA_035709445.1 Blastocatellia bacterium
CATAGATGATCCTGTCGACGTATATCTTCAGCGTCCCCTGGCAGCCGCCGAGCCGGTGGCGGTGGCGGACCGGATATTCATACTGCGGCTTCTCTTCCGTCACGACGAAGCTAGTAGAAAGTGGCCGCTCGACTCGCGCGAGCAGAAAATCGCTCACTTCCCTAGTGACCTCTCCTTCGAGCACCTTGAACTCGAACACCTTATCCTGCCCGAGAGTCTTCCGGCTGCTTTCATAAGAGATAACCTCGATCTCTTTGGGGGATTCGAGCTTTATCATCTTTATGTCCGTGAAGCCCCACTTGCGCGCGTGCTCTTCATTTTCGGTCCGGTACTCCACGCCGTCCCGGTTTATGACCAGCTCGCCCTTGCAGGACCGGTATAGGTGGTCGTGCTCGACCTGAAACTTGAACTCCTGCCCCAGGGCCTCTCGCCCTCCAAAGACCAGCACGAGAATAGCCACTACGTTCAGCATTCTAATCATTCGATTACTCATGATTTCCTCCATCCCAATCTCCCTCACCCGATTTCACAGGACCAGCATTGCTCTGCACAGAGTGCCCGACTACCCGCGACCAGGCCGCGAGCACCGCGGGCACGTACCTGCGGGTCTCAAGCGGGAGCAATCCCCGCCGCGACATCTCATCGAAATCGCGAATCCCGGTCTTTTTAATGATGCGCTGTACACGGCCTTCGCCCGCGTTATATGCGGCAAGGGCGAGCTTCCAATCCCCAAACATCGCGTACAGGTCGCGCAGGTACCTGGCCGCCGCCCTGGTCGAATGCTCCGGGTGTGTACGATGGTCTCCGCCGGGGCCGACCGCGAGACCATAGCGCTCGGCCGTCGCGGGCATGAACTGCCATATCCCGCGCGCGCCTTTGGGGGAGAGCGCGTAAGGATTAAACCCGCTCTCGACGAGCGCGACCCCGAGCAGCCCGACGGGCACTCGCTCCTCTTCGAGTATCCGAGTGAACGTGTCGCGGTACGCGTCCATCCTGGCCATCACTGAACGCGGGACTGCAATCTTAATGCTCATATGGGGCGGGAACTGACGGGTGTTCTTATCCTTCCTCGTATTCAGCGCGGCTTGCTCGGATGCGACTATGCGAGCAAGCTCGTCTATCAGCGCGCTCCGGTCGAACTCGTCAGCCTCCGCCGCGATCTTCTCCGCTTCTCTGAGGGCTTCTCTTGCGCGGTCGCGGTCACCTTGCTTTCTCGCGTTGGCGCTCTCGTTTACGAGCTTCGAAGCTGCCAGCACAGCCTCGGCTGCCCTGGCGTGGTCCGCTACCGAGGCCTCTACGCTCCTCATAGCCCTCACTACCGGGTCTTCATCCGCCTGTGACTGTCCGCGCGCGGATGCGGCAAGCAGAACCATAACGGTCGCGATGATCACAACGACGCGCGCTCGCCTGTTAGTGTGTTGCGGCAATAGATCGTAGCCAGTCATCTCAATCTCCTTAGCTCATCGCGAGTGCCGGCTGTACCTCTACCACCGGTTGTCGCTTCACCTCCGAGTGCCATTTCCAGATCGAATAGATCGCGGGGTAAACGACCAGCTCCATAATGAAAGATGTGAACATGCCGGCCACCATCGGAGCGGCTATCCGCTTCATCACGTCCGACCCCGTGCCCGTCGCCCACATGATCGGGACGAGACCTATGAAGTCGACCGCCACGGTCATAAACTTGGGCCGAAGGCGCTTCACCGCGCCGTCCACTACCGCCTGCCGCAGATGCTCCTTTGTGTGCATCAGCCCCTTACCCTTTGCCTCCTCGTAGGAGAGGTCCAGGTAAAGCAGCATGAAGACGCCCGTCTCGGCGTCGACACCTAGCAGCGCAATCAGCCCCACCCAGACGGCTATGCTCATGTTGTAGCCGAGGAAATAGAGCAGCCAGATCGCCCCTACCGCAGAGAATGGGACCGCGAGAAAGACGATCAGGGTCTTTGTGATAGAGCGGGTGTTGAAATAGAGCAGCAGGAAGATGATGAAGACCGTGATCGGCACGACCAGCGTCAATCGCTCGGCCACGCGCTCCATGCTTTCGTACTGTCCGCTCCACACGAGCGTATAACCTGCGGGCAGCTGCACCTTCTCTCTTACCACCCTCTTCGCCTCGTTCACGTAGCCGCCTACGTCCGTCTGCGAAACGTCAACATAGACGTAACCGCTCAGCCTGCCATTCTCGTCGCGGATCATACCGGGGCCTGACACGAGCTTGATGTCAGCTACCTGGGTGATGGGGATCTGCATACCGCCCATCGTCGAGACCATAGTGCGTTCGAGCTTATCCACAGTGCTGCGGTAGTCCCGCATGTAGCGGACGTTTACCGGGTAACGCTCGCGGCCTTCGATCGTCGTCGTAACGTTGTCGCCGCCTATCGCCGACATGATCGACATCTGGGCCTGCTCTATGGTGAGCCCGTACCGCGCCAGCTCATCCCGCTTGAACTCGAAGTCGAGGAAGTAGCCGCCCGCCGTCCGCTCCGCGAACACGCTCGTCGTGCCCGGCACATCTTTCAGGGCCATCTCTATGTGCTGGCCTATCTCCTGAATCTTGTTCAGGTCCGAGCCGAGCACCTTTATGCCGACGGGTGTGCGAATTCCTGTAGTAAGCATGTCGACCCGGGCCTTGATGGGCATGGTCCAGGCGTTGACAACTCCGGGTATCTGCATCGCCTCGTTCAGCCCGCCCGGCCCATAGATCAAGTCCTGCTTGCTCTTGTGGTCGGGCCACGCGCGGCGCAGTACTGACGCGAGCCAATCGGGCGCCCAGCTCGAGTACCAGCGGGGCTGCCTGGGCCACTCCGTATGAGGCTTGAGCACGACGACCGTCTCCATCATCGAGAACGGGGCCGGGTCGGTGGCGGTTTCGGCCCGGCCCGCCTTGCCGAACACACGGTCCACCTCGGGAAAAGACTTGATTATCTTGTCCTGCACCTGTAGCAACCTCCCGGCCTCTGTCACCGAGATGCCGGGCATCGTGGTCGGCATGTAAAGCAGCACGCCCTCGTCGAGCGGCGGCATGAACTCCGACCCCAGCTTGAAGTAGACGGGCACCGTCAAGGCCACAATCAAAACGGCTGCCCCTATTGTCGTCCACTGATGACGCAACACCCACCGGACAACAGGCTCGTAGAGCTTCATCAGGAACCGGCTTATCGGGTGTTTATCTTCGGGGTATATCTTCCCGACCAGGATCGAGTTTATGGGCCTTGCGAGCCAGCGCGGGCGGAAGCCGAATGGCTTTGTCCGGATGAGCAGAAGCAGGATGGCTGGGACCAGCGTCACCGACAGGATCGCTGCCGCGGCCATCGAGAAGTTCTTTGTGAACGCGAGCGGCTTGAAGAGGCGGCCCTCCTGCGCTTCGAGCGCGAAGATGGGTATGAAGGAAACCGCAATAACAAGGAGCGAATAGAAACTCGGCCCGCCTACCTCCTTGGCAGCCTCGATGAGGACCTCTTTATAATCCCCCTTCCGCCCTTCCGCTTCCCAGTGCTCCAGCTTCTTGTGCGCCTGTTCGACAACGACTATCGCGGCGTCGACCATCGCCCCGATTGCGATGGCAATTCCGGCGAGCGACATGATGTTTGCCGTGACGTCCATCCCCTTCATCGGGATGAATGAGATTATGACCGCGAGCGTGATGGTGATGATCGGGATGATCGCGCTGGGCATGTGAAGCAGGAAGATCACGATGATGAGGCTCACGACTATTAGCTCTTCAGTCAACGCCTCTTTAAGAGTGTCTATGGACCGCAGGATCAGCTCCGACCGGTCATATGTTGTTACCAGTTTCACACCCTCAGGCAGGCTAGGCTCGATGTCACTGATCTTAGCCTTCACGCGCTCGATGACTTTCAGCGCGTCTTCGCCGCTGCGCATTATTACGATCGCGCCTACGGCCTCGCCCTGGCCATCGAGTTCCGCTATGCCGCGACGGATCTCGGGGCCGAGCACGACCTTGCCGATGTGCTTTACCAGGATAGGCGTCCCGGTCTCCAGGTTCGTGCCGACTACGGTGTTTTCGATGTCCGCGACCGAGCGCAGGTAACCTCGCCCGCGCACCATATACTCACGGCCTGTAAACTCCACC
>DASTET010000830.1:0-3406 GCA_035709445.1 Blastocatellia bacterium
CTTCGTCTTCTTCTCTGCCGTGGCCCCTTCCGCGAGACCTTCTCCGACACCCTGCTCCGGAGTCGGCGCTGCTGCGCTCACGGCGCTCGATTCAACCGGCTGCGCGATTTCGGAAGCGGTGCGAGACTCCTGATCGATCAAAAACCCGATCACTTCGACCTCTGCTCGAAACCAGTCCTCCGCCTCGTGCCCCGGCGTTTCGCCCCGCATCTGGTATATCTCATAGGCGCGCATTCTTATCATATCGAGCACGCGCTCGTCTCTGAGGAGTCTCTCGCGAAGTTCGTCAATGCTTTCTCGTGTCATGATTCTTCTTTCCCTTCCACTGGTCGGAGTGATGATGAAACACTCCCGTTTTAGAAAACGACAATGATAACGAAGTAGTCGCGATTCGCAAAGGAGGAAAAGCGAAGTTCAGATATTGTTCACAGCGTCTACAAGGATTTGCCTTCTGCTTCCGGCTTTTCGTCGCCGTCTACGGGTTTCCACCTGAGAACAGGCTTGCGCGCCGCGGCCACTTCATCCAGACGCCCAACCTTTGTAGTGTATGGCGCGCCTTTAAGTATCTCAGGGTCAGTAGCGGCCTCTTCGTTGATCGATTTCATCGCATCGATGAAGAGATCAAGCTCCTCGCGGTTTTCGGTCTCGGTGGGCTCGACCATTATTGCGCCTTGAACGATGAGCGGGAACGACATCGTTGGCGGATAGAATCCATAATCGATCAGCCTCTTGGCTATGTCCGCGTTCTTCACCCCGTGCTTTAGCTGTCTGCGGTCCGAGAAGACCACTTCGTGCATGAGCGGGCCGGGGTATGCGATCTCGTACGTCTCCTTCAGATGATGCGCGATGTAGTTTGCGTTCAAGACGGCGGTCTCCGTTGCCTCGCGCAGCCCCGTGTCGCCGTGGGTCAGGATATAGGCGAGCGCGCGGACCAGAACGCCGAAGTTTCCAAAATAGGCCCGCACCCGTCCCACAGACTTCGGCCTGTTGAAGTCGAGCGTGAGCTGCCCGTCTTCGGTCTTCATCACGCGCGGGAAGGGAAGGTAAGGCTCAAGCTCTCGTGTGGCTGCTACGGGGCCAGCCCCCGGTCCTCCTCCCCCGTGAGGCGTGGAGAACGTCTTGTGCAGGTTCAGGTGCATCACGTCTATGCCGAAGCTTGCAGGCTTTGCCACTCCGACAAGCGCGTTCATATTCGCCCCATCCATATAGACGAACCCGCCGCCCTGGTGGACTATCCTGCACACCTCCTGAATGTTCTGCTCGAATTTTCCGAGCGTGTTCGGGTTTGTGAGCATCAGCGCGGCCACGTCCTCGTTCATCATGCGGCTGAGCGCTTCGATGTCTGTGCCGCCCTCCGCGTTAGACGGCACGGTCTCGACCGTATAGCCGCTGATGATGGCCGAGGCAGGATTTGTGCCGTGCGCCGAATCGGGGATGAGCACTTTCTTTCGCGGGTCGCCGCGCTCGGCGAGCGCCGCGCGGATCATCATTATTCCGGTCAGCTCTCCCTGCGCGCCCGCCGCAGGCTGTAGCGTCACCGCGTCTAGCCCCGTTATAGCGGCGAGGCACTCTTCGAGCCTGCGGATGATCTCAAGCGCGCCCTGTGCAAAGGGCGCGGGCGTGAGCGGGTGCAGGTTGGCAAAGCCCTCGATTCGGGCCACGCGCTCGTTGACCCTGGGGTTGTATTTCATAGTGCACGAGCCGAGCGGGTACATGCCCGTATCGACGCCGTAGTTCCAGGTCGAGAGCCGCGTGAAGTGGCGGACCACGTCTACTTCGGACAGCTCGGGAAGCCCTTCGAGATCGTCCTCGCGAAGCAGCGCGCCGTCTATCAATTCTTCATCGCGTCGTTCGGGAACGTCGAGCGGCGGGATCGAATAGCCAATACGGCCCGGACGCGACTCCTCGAACAACAGGTCTTCGTTCTGCACAACGTGCGTCGCCGCCTTCTTTATCCTTCTATCTCTCTTTTCCATTTCTCACTTTCGGTCTACTGGCCGAGCGCGGCCACAAGATTATCGATGGCCTCTTTTCTTGCCGTCTCCGTCACGCAGACAAGCAGCGAGTCTTTAAGCTCAGGGTAGTAGCATTCGAGCGCCACGCCCCCGATTATCTTCTTTTCGAGGAGCCGGGCCGTCACCTTTGTGGCCGGGCGCGGGGCGCGCACGACGAACTCGTTAAAGAAGGGCGCTTTGAATCTGAGGCTGAACCCGTCGAGCTTTGATATCTCGTCTGCGGCATAGTGCGCTTTGTTGAGGTTCTGGCGGGCGACTTCCTGTATCCCGCGGCGCCCCATGGTCGCAAGATAGATCGTGGCCATAAGCGCGAACAGCCCTTGATTCGTGCATATGTTCGACGTGGCCTTCTCGCGGCGGATATGCTGCTCGCGCGTCGAGAGCGTAAGCACGTATCCGCGCCGCCCGCTGTGGTCGACGGTCTCTCCGACGAGCCGTCCCGGCATCTGGCGTATGTACTTTTCGAGCGTGGCAAACAGCCCGCAATACGGCCCGCCGTAGCTGAGCGGGATGCCGAAGGACTGTCCCTCGGCGACCACTATATCGGCCCCGCACGACCCCGGCGTCTTGAGCACGCCCAGGCTCATCGGCTCGGTTATTGCGACGATAAAGAGCGCGCCCGCCTGGTGCGCCGCGTCCGCAACGCGGGCGAGGTCTTCGACAGAGCCGAAGAAGTTCGGAGATTGCACGACGACGGCCGATGTCTCTTTATCGAGTCGAAGCGAGTTCATGTCTATCGTGCCCGACTCGGTGTGACCGGCATACTCGACCGTAGCGCCCAGGTTCTTCGTGTACGCCGCGACGACTTCGCGGTACTGCGGGTGGACCGTATCGGCGATGATGAACTTGTTGCGGCGGTTGACGCGGTTGGCCATGAGCACGGCTTCGGCCAGCCCGGTCGAGCCGTCATATAGCGAGGCGTTGGCGACCTCCATCCCCGTAAGCTGGCAGACCATCGTCTGGAACTCGAAGATGTACTGAAGCGTGCCCTGGCTGAGCTCCGGCTGATACGGCGTATAGGCCGTAAAGAACTCCGAGCGCGAGATCAGCGAATCGATGATGACCGGTATGTAGTGCGAGTACGCGCCCGCGCCGAGAAAAGACTGGTAGTCTGTCGCGTTCTTTGCCGCCAGGTCCCGAAAATAGGCGATGAGGTCTGGCTCGCTCATCGCCGGGCCTACGCCGATTGCGCCGGAGAGTCTCAGGTTTACGGGCACCTGGTTAAAGAGCTCTTCGATGCGTCCGAGGCCGATGCTTTCGAGCATCGAAAGCCGCTCGTCGGGCGAGTTCGGAATATATCTCATTTTCGATTAATTCTCCGAAGCTTCTTCCTTTATGTAGTCTTCGTATTCGGCGGCGGTGAGCAGCCCGTCGGCCTGGGCCGGGTTGTC
>DASTET010000831.1:0-2749 GCA_035709445.1 Blastocatellia bacterium
GGCCACGCCTCCGTACTTGACCGCTTTGGCCGCTTCGAGGTAGAGACGCCGCGCCCGCTCGTCGGAGTCGGAGTTGATCGTGACGATCACGCCGCGCGAGGCCATCAGCGCCATGTTATAAGGGATAGCGTCATATGCTTCGAGCTTATAAGCCCAGTTGTCTGCAAAGGTCGATCCGCCTGCCTTGTGCGCCGCTATCTCTTTTGCGACCTTGTACCCTTCGAGCACGTGCTGGAGCGTCGTCACGCGGAAGCCGAGCTCCTCGCCGAGCTTGAGCAGCATCAGTATCTCGTCCGCGCGGTAGCAATGCGCGTGGATCAACCGCTTGCCTTCGAGGACTTCGACGAGCGCGTCGAGCATGAGGTCGCGCCGTGGAGGGATTGCGCTGCTGGCCCGGCCCTTCTTCGCTTCATAGTCCTGCCACTCCTGTCTGTACTCTTTAGCTTTGATGAAGGCTTCGCGTATGGTCTCTTCGACGCCCATGCGGGTCGCAGGGTAACGGCGCTGCTGACCGGCCCCCGGGTTGAAGTTCGACCGCTTGGGGTTCTCGCCGAGGGCGAACTTTATCCCCGGCGGCGCGTCTGCGATGAACCACTCTTCGACGGGGCGGTTGTGCTTGAGCTTCAGCACCGCGTTCTGCCCGCCTATCGCGTTGGCCGATCCGTGAAGTATGTTGACCGTGGTGAGCCCGCCCGCGAGCTGTCGATAGACGTTAGGGCTGTAAGGGTTGACCACGTCCTGAATCCTCACCATAGAGGTGACCGAGAGCGACCCTTCGTTGACGCTCCCGTCCGTAGCCGTGTGCGAGTGGCAATCGATTATTCCGGGCGTGACGTACTTGCCCGTGGCATCGATGATGCGCGCGTTGGGATCGCGCGCGGTAACGTTGGTCCCCACCTCGACGATCTTGCCGTTTCGAATGAGGATCGAGCCGTTCCTTATCGTGCCGCGCGAAGCGGTCAGTATGGTCGCGTTGCGAATGAGCATCTCTCCCGAAGAGCGGGCCGATTGCGCCGGCGGCCCGGCGGGCTCTTTTCCGCTGTTATTCCCGAAGGCCGAGACGACCATCGTCACAGTAAGAAGCGCCGAGATCAATATATTCATCTTCTTCATAATCCCTCCAATCATCTTGGCCTTGTGCCTGAAAGCTCAAAAGAGCCGAGCGCGCCGAGCGATATCGTGCCGCTCATTGAGTCGCCTTCTATTGTAGCGACTATGGTGGCTTCAATAGTGTCGCCTCCGAACTGGACGCTCACCGGAAGTCGCAACTGGTTTCCTGTTACAGAGCCGTTCCCTATAGGGAAAGACCCCATCGGTCCCGCAAACGTGCCCGTAATGCGATCACCCTCGCGTTGCAGGGTCAGTCGAGCGTTCACATCCCCCTGCGGAGAGCGCACCGTCAGTTCCCAGTTCCCCGACGGATCGACCGACGCCGAAGGCGCACCCGATCCGCCCTGTCGCCCGCCTCCTCGCTGCGGCGTCTCAGGCCGTTTAAGCTCGACCTCCGCGCCGTCGATAAAGACGTGGCGAATCCTTCCTTCCCTTGAAAGCAGGTCGCCGCTTGTGACCACGAGGTTGGCGATCTTTCCGGTTTCGATAGTGCCGAGCATATCGCCCGCGCCCAGAATCTCAGCGGCATTCGCGGTGAGCGCCTTGAGCGCGTCGTCTTTCGACAGCCCGTTCTCGACGGCCCTCATAACGCCCGCGATGAAGTCCTGCGGCCTCTGGCTGCCGGAGGTGAAGGCGATCTTCACGCCCGCCTTTACAAGCTGGCCCGGCCCTTTAGGTATATCGGCCCGGTCGCGAAGCACCCTGAGCGGATCCTCTTCATCCTCGGGCAGGTCCGCCGCGCGCCTCGGAAAATCGACCGACAGGATTACGGGGATGTTTTTAGCCTTGAGCATATCGACCACACGGTAGCTGTATTGCGCTCCTGCAATGATCGGTTTGAGCTTGAACTCGTCGGCGATCATAAGCGCCCGGCGTATATCGCCGTCGCTGTTTGCAATAAACAGCACAGGCATCTCGCCTCTGAGCGCGGGCTGTAGCGCGGCCATTCGCTTATCGTGTTCGGGTCGCGGAACTCCGCGCTTTACGCGGTCAAACCGCGTGTGCTCGTCGCGGTAACGGGTCGCGTCGTAAAAGGTCTGGCGTATGTAGGCCACGGTCCCCATAAGCGAGTTCGGGTATCCGCCTCCGAACCCTCCTCCGGCTGAAAACTGGACTGTGAGCGCGACCGGCGCGCGCACGACCATCTTCGACGCCTCTTCGCCCGCGAGGTTTATGAGAGCGCTCTGGCCTGAGAATATGCCCTGTCGCGGAGTGGTGAGCGCCGCCGTCACGCCTGCGCTCCGAGCATCTTCAATCGTCGTGCCTCCGGGTCTCAACTGATCGGCAGCCGAGAGATCAGGGTCTCCTCCCCGCCCCGCTTCAGGCTGCTGCTGCTGCGCTGCCGCCTGCGGGGGCGCCTGTCCCGGACCGCCTCCGCCAGTTCTTTGCGGGGTCTGAGCGGGGAGGCCGAGGTTTGTCAGGCCATCGATCAGACCGGGATAAACGGTCATACCGGCGGCTTCGACCACGCGCGCATCGGCGGGTATGCGGACGTTCTCGCCCACGTCTGCGATCAGCCCGTCGCGAATTATTACGGTCCCTTTTGCGATGGTCTTTCCGTTCCCGGTTATAATCTTCGCATCCTTTATTGCATACACGTCCGGCGCATCGAGATGGGCCGTCTGAACCTGCGCGAGCA
>DASTET010000832.1:0-3634 GCA_035709445.1 Blastocatellia bacterium
GCGCGACCGTGAGCGGGTAGAGGCAGAGAGTGCCGGGATCGGACAGGATTTATTATTCTGTCATTCCTGTAAATCCTGTCCTTTTTTCCGTCCTTTGATTTAGAATACGGGCGAGCGATTCTTTCGTTTCCGCAATTGAGAGTATGGCCTTTCCTGAAGCGGCTCGCATCGAGCTTCCCATATTGCAGGAGATCGAAGCCGCAGGCGGCAGCGATCAGCTCCGCTATCTCTATGACCGCCTCGTTCGCTACTTTCCTCAGCTCAGCATCGAAGATATTGAAGAGCGGACGGAATCGGGGCGCAGCCGATGGCGCAACCTCGTCCAGCGAGCGGGCCGTCAGCTTGAAGAGAAGGGCGAGATTCGCCGCGAACGACTCGTCTGGTCGCTCAAGCCTGCGGGCCGCCGCCGCATAGAGCAGGAGGCCCTGCGCGTCTCTCCCGCATCGGCCCCCGATGAAACCCCGCGCGGGCTTTCGCACGGCCAGGCTCAGCAGATGCTCGTCGACATAGGCCGGATGCTGGGCCGGTTCGCCGAGGCCGAGTTCGAGTATTACGATGTGGTCTGGCGCGACAGCCCTTCATCGCCCCGCCTGAGCCACGTATTCGAAGTGCAGATTTCAGGCTCAGTAGATAGCGCGCTCACGCGGCTCAAGCACGCCTACGATGTGCAGCGCTCCCGCCCCTTCCTCGTAGTCGCAGACGAGCGCGCGGCGCGGTTTGCGGGCCGCCGCCTGACAGGGTCCTTCCACGAGATATGGCAGGCGATCACAGTAATCGGCACGGGCGAGCTTGGCCGCCTCTACGAATCGCTCAAAGCAGAAGAAGAGCTGCTCAAAAAGATCACCGCACGCGATTAACAGTCTGGCGAGTCTGGCGCGTCGCGCGTCTGGCGCGTCCTGCTTTTGACTGTGCTGATTACCTTGCATTATCCGATTCAAGCGATGTATGTCTTTAAAGCGACTCGCCAGACTCGCCAGACTCGCGACTCGCTAGACTATCATGAGCACTCCGCTTCGTCGTCAATACCTGGAGATCAAGCGCCGGTATCCAGGCATGATACTGCTTTTTCAGATAGGCGATTTTTACGAGACGTTCGATGAGGACGCCGAGACGCTTTCGCGCGAGCTTGGCGTCGTCCTCACGCGCAAGTGGTTCGGTAAGGGAAGCGCGCACCCGCTCGCGGGAATACCTGTCCGCTCGCTCGAAAGCCATCTCGCGAGGCTCATAAACCGTGGCTACAAGGTGGCCGTGTGCGATCAGGTCACCCCTCCCGGCAAGGGGCTGGTCGAGCGCGAGGTAGTTCGCATAGTCACGCCGGGCACGGTGGTCGAGCCGGGCCTTCTCGAAGGGCGCTCGAATAACTATCTCGCCGCGTTCGTCGCAGACGACCGATCGGCGGGGCTTGCCTACGCCGATATATCTACCGGCGAGTTTCGCGTGACCGAGCTTGAGCGTGCGCAATCGCTCGCCGAGCTTGAGCGCATCGCGCCCTCCGAGCTGATCGCGCCACGCTCGCTCGACCTGCCGCCGCTCGAAGTCCGTTCCGTCACCCGTATAGACGACGCGCGGGTCGAGCTTGACCAGGCCCGCCGCGCCCTGCTCGATCATTTCCAGGTCATCTCGCTCGAAGCGTACGGCTGTCAGGACATGCCGCTTGCGACCAGGGCCGCGAGCGCCATCCTCGCCTACCTGGCCGACACTCAGCCCGACGCGATGTCGAACCTTTCGCAGCTTCAAAGCTATCGCGCGGAGACATACATGAGGCTCGACGCACACACCGCGCGAAACCTCGAGATATTTCAAGGGTGGGACTTCACAGGCGGCGCGCCCGCAGGATCGCTCGTCGCCACTATCGATCTGACGGCGACCGAGATGGGCGGGCGGCTGCTTCGCCGATGGCTTCGCCACCCGTTGCTCGATCTCGCAGAGCTGAGGGCGCGACAGGATGGCGTCGAATGGTTCTATAAACACGAGCAGCCGCGCGAGCAGGTCCGTGCTGCGCTCGAAGCGGTCTTCGATATAGAGCGGCTGCTCGGTCGAATAAGACGCCGGTTCGCCGCCCCCTCGGAAGTGGTCGCGCTCGCCCAGAGCCTCAAGTCGGTGGCCCGGATACGCGCGGCGCTCGAAAACCTCCGCGCGCCCGGAGCCTTTACCGCGCCGCTCGAACGGTGCGACGACCTTATAGAGTATATCGAGCGGGCGATCACCGACAGGCCCCCGTCCGACTTCGAGCGCGGCGGGATCATACGCGCAGGATTTTCCGCCGAGCTTAACGACCTTCGCTCGATACTGACGGGAGGCCGCCGCTTTCTGGCCGAGCTCGAAGAGCGCGAGCGCAAACGCACAGGCATACGCTCGCTGAAGGTGGGCTATAACAAGGTCTTCGGCTACTACATCGAAGTGACTCGTCCAAACCTTCGACACGTGCCCGGCGATTACATACGAAAGCAGACGCTTGCCAACGCCGAGCGGTTCTTCACGCTGGAGCTGAAAGAGCACGAATCGCTGATCGCGAACGCGCGCGAGCGGATACACGAGCTTGAATTGACCCTCTACCGGCAGGTCTGCGACGAGGTGGGCCGTCACCATCAGCGTATAAGCCGCATAGCCTCGGGCCTGGCGCAGATCGATCTGCTCGCCGCGCTCGCAGAGCTTGCCGCCAGATACCGATACACCCGACCTGAGCTTAACGACGGCGACGAGATAATTATCGTAAAGGGCCGCCACCCGGTGATCGAGCAGACGCTCGACGGTCGCAAATTCACGCCCAACGATACGAGGCTCGCAACCCTTGATACGCAGATAATCCTGCTCACCGCGCCGAATATGGCAGGCAAGAGCGTCTACCTCCGACAGGTCGCGTTGATAAGCCTGCTGGCGCAGATCGGCAGCTTTGTGCCCGCCGCTTCTGCAAAGATAGGTCTTCTAGACCGCATCTTCACCCGCATAGGCTTGAACGATTTCACGCTGCGCGGCCACTCGTCTTTCATGATAGAGATGATCGAGACGGCGCACATACTCCACCACGCGACGCCGCGCAGCCTCGTCTTACTCGATGAGATAGGGCGCGGCACATCGACTGCCGACGGGCTATCGATAGCGCGGGCAGTGATAGAGTACCTGCACAACCAGCCGAGGGTCGCCGCAAAGACGCTCTTTGCCACGCACTATCACGAGCTGACCGATTGCGAGGATTACTTGCCGCGCGTCAAAAACTTTCACCTTGCGGTTCGCGAGCGCGGCGGCCAGGTCGAGTACCTTCATCGGGTCGAGCCAGGAAGGGCCGAAAAGAGCTTCGGGCTCCACGTGGCGAAGCTGGCCGGGATGCCGAGGCCCGTGCTGAGTAGAGCAAATCAACTGCTGAGCGAGCACACGACGACGCATCCCGCCCCGCAAGCGAAGGGAAGGAAGAAGACCAGTAGTAAGAGGCCCGATCTCGATATACTGCTCGACGGGCTGCTCGGCCTCGATATAAACGAGATGAGCCCGGTCGAGGCGCTTACGAAACTCTATGAGATTCAACAGCGAGCAAAGAAATTGTGATTCCTGGTCATCAAGATCGAAATAATCGCAGAGGACGCAGAGGAACGCAGAGGTATAAACAATCCTCTGCGGTTAATATCCAGTTGACTCA
>DASTET010000833.1:0-3742 GCA_035709445.1 Blastocatellia bacterium
GATATCGTTTGCGAACTTCGCAAGCCACCCGCGCCATCCTCCTTCGACCGTAGCCGACGCGCCGACAAAACCGAGAATGGTCTGCGGGAAGGCAAGTATGGAAGAGGCGAATATGACCGGGATGACGCCGCCCATGTTGACCTTCAGCGGCATATGGGTCTGTTGCTGAGGTATCGACTGGCGACCGACCATGCGGCGCGCGTGGTTGATGGGGATCTTGCGGAAGCCGCGCTCGACAAAGACGATGGCGGCGATGACGAGTATGATCGCAATCAACAGCGCGACCACTCCGAGCGCCGTCCCGGTCCCGCCGCCTATCAGGCGGTTATAGACCTCCTCGATCGCGGACGGCAGCCTGAGCACGATCCCGGCAAAGATTATCAAGCTTATACCGTTGCCCACGCCGCGCTCGGTTATCTGCTCGCCGAGCCACATAATAAATGTAGTGCCCGTAGCCAGCGTCAACATCGTCAGCGCAATGAAGCCGGGGCCGGGATTATGGACGAGCGAACCCTGGTTCTGAAGCCAGTAGGCTATGCCGAACGACTGCACCCCGCAAAGCACCACCGTCAGGTAGCGGGTGTACTGGGTGATCTTGCGCCGGCCCAGGTCCCCTTCTTCCTGGAGCGCCTTCAGTCGCGGGCTCACGACGGTCATCAATTGCAGGATGATCGAGGCCGTTATATACGGGGTGATTCCAAGCGCGAAGATCGAAACGACCTTGAAATTACCGCCTGAGAACAGGTCCAGAACGCCTGCCAGGCTGCGCTGTAGCTCGCCCGTGTCCCAGAGCGCCGCAAGCGCGTCCGGGTCTATCCCCGGCGTGCGCACGTGCGAACCTATACGGTAGACGGCCAGCATAGCGAGCGTGAAGAGCACTCGCTTGCGCAGGTCAGGCACAGCAAAGATGTTGCGTATGCTGTTTATGAAGTTCTCGATCATGAGCTTGAATTCCTATTGCTAAATAGTCTAGTTGTAAACGCCTACTCGGCCGCACCGGCCGATTGGACGAGGGTCGCTTTTCCGCCGGCTGCTTCGATCCTCTCTCTGGCCCCCCGGCTGAAGCGGTGCGCAGTGATATTAAGCGATTTCGTCACCTCGCCGCCACCCAGAACCACCACTCCTTCGTAACGATCAAGGTGGCTCTTTTTGATCAGCCCGCGTTCGACCAGAAGCTCCGGCGTTATATTATCGCCCGTATCGAAGCGTTTATCCAGCACCGAGAGCTTCACTTCGATCCACTGCTTCTTGAAGATGTTCGTAAACCCGCGCTTGGGAAGCCTCCGCTGTAAGGGCATCTGGCCGCCTTCAAACCCGGCGCGGCCCGAATACCCCGAGCGCGATTTCTGACCCTTGTGTCCGCGAGTCGATGTCTTGCCGTGCCCCGAGCCGGGCCCTCGGCCCACTCGCTTCTTGTTCCTGTTTGCGCCTTTCGGCGCTCCTATGTTGTGTATGCCTAGTGCCATTGTGAACTCCAGGATTATCAGTCCTAATCGACGATTCTGAGCAGGTGAGGTACCTTCTCCACCATGCCGCGTATCGAGTCAGTATTGGGCCGCTCGACGACCTGGTTGAGCTTTGTAAGTCCGAGGCCTCTCACCACGGCCTTGTGAGCTTTGGGCGCCCCGATCGTCGATCTGTACCATTGAATCTTTATCGTCTGGCCGCCCGATTCATTATTAGCCATTGCCAAAACTCCTTCGCTAGACTGTCTGATACTCTTCGACCGTCTGCTTTCGCAGCCGCGCAACAAGGGCCGGGTCCTTGAGGCTGCGCAATCCCTCGAAGGTCGCGCGGACGACGTTGTGAGGGTTCGAAGACCCTATCGATTTCGTCACCACATCGCGCACGCCGACCGACTGCATTATTGCGCGGACCGGCCCGCCCGCGATCACGCCCGTCCCTTCGGGCGCGGGCTTTAAGAGCACGCGGCCAGAGCCGAATATGCCGACCACTTCGTGCGGGACGGTAGAGCCCTTCAGTGGCACGCGGATGAGGTTCTTCTTGGCCGCTTCGATCCCCTTCTTTATCGCCAGCGGCACTTCACGTGCCTTGCCCGAACCGAACCCGACGATGCCGTTCTCGTTGCCGACTACGACCAGGGCAGAAAATGAAAGGTTCTTCCCGCCCTTGACCACCTTGGTCACGCGGTTTATTGAAATGACCTGATCCTTCAGATCGAGGCCCGACGCATCTATCCGTTCCATCAAACCCCCAAAACGATCTCAAATTTCAAATCTGAAATTTGAGATTAGAATTCGAGCCCTGCTTCACGCGCAGCCTCGGCAAGGTTGCGCACGCGACCGTGATAGATATACCCGCCGCGGTCGAAGACCACGCGGTTGACGCCCTTCTCTTTTGCGCGCTCGGCTATGAGCTTGCCCACGTCCTTGGCCGCGGCGATATTGCCTCCCGATCGCCCTTTGAATTCGGGCTCGGTCGTCGAAGCAGCCGCGAGCGTCTGCCCGCTGGTATCATCTATTACCTGGGCATATATGTGATTCAGGCTGCGAAAGACCGCAAGCCGAGGGCGCTCGGTCGTGCGTGTTATCCTTTTGCGTATTCGCCTGTGTACTGCCTGCCGCACTTCGCGGCTGTATTTCTTGGCCATTTTCATTCACCTGCTGAGAGTCTATTTCCCTGTCTTGCCGGGCTTGAGCTTGAGCTTCTCGCCGGCGTAGCGCACGCCCTTGCCCTTGTAAGGGTCGGGCTGGCGAAGACTGCGCATGTCGGCGGCGACCTGCCCTACCTGCTGGCGGTCTATACCGGCGATGGTGAGCGTAGTCTGATACTGCTGTATAGGCTTGTTGACGCGCTCTATCTTTACGTCGATCCCATTCGGGATGGGAAACTCTATCGGGTGCGAATAGCCCAGGTTGAATATGACGCGCCCTTTCTGGACCTCGGCCTTGTAACCTACGCCGACGACATCGAGCTGGCGTGTGAACCCTTCGGTCACCCCTGTGACCGCATTCTGCACCAGCGCGCGAGTCAGCCCGTGCAGGGCCGCCTTATCAGGCGACTCGCGCTCGATCAGAAGCTGCTCGCCATCGATGCGCAGGGTGATCCCCTCGGGCACGCGAGTCACAAGCGTGCCTTTCGGCCCCGTCACTTCCACCTGGCCGTTATTGATATTTACCTTTACACCCTTCGGCACAGCTATCGGCTTTTTACCTATTCTCGACATTGAATCAACTCCGTTTAGTAGACGCGGGCGAGGATCTCTCCCCCGACCTTCTCCCTGCGCGCCTGCCTGTCGGTCATCAGCCCGCGCGAAGTCGACAGTATGTTGATCCCCATCCCGCCGAGCACCTTGGGTATCATCGTGCTGTTGACATAGACCCGGCAGCCGGGCTTCGATACGCGCTCGACCTTCGATAAGACCTGCTCGCCTCGCGGCCCGTAGCGCAGGTATATGCGAATGTTGCGGCGCGGCCCCTCGCCAATCACCTTGTAGTTGTTTATGAAACCTTCTTCTTTCAGTATCCGCGCGATCTCCATCTTGATATTCGAGACCGGCACGTCGACCTTCTGATGCTTTGCCGCGTACGCGTTGCGTATGCGCGTGAGCATATCGGCTATTGGATCCGTCATCACATCTCCTAAAAAGAGTCTTACGAGTCTAGCGAGTCTGGCGCGTCTAGCCCGTCGTGGTAATCAGCGTCCCGCTTTTCAGGACTCGCAAGACACTCTAGACTCGCTAGACTCAATTACCAGCTCGACTTGACTACGCCCGGCACAT
>DASTET010000834.1:0-9573 GCA_035709445.1 Blastocatellia bacterium
TCAAAGCCATCGATAATCAGGAAGGCTCTTTAAAGGAATACACTATTGCCACTGAGGTCTTCGGTCGCAGCAATAACTATGATTCCCGCAGCGATTCTGTAGTAAGAGTTCAAGCCGGACGCCTCCGATCAAAGCTCCAGGAGTACTACTCGACCGAGGGAAAAGATGATCGGGTAATAATTGAATTGCCGAAGGGGCATTATACGCCCGCTTTTTCGACCGGCCAGACCACAAACGGAAAGTCTGATATAAACGACGACGCCTTACAGCCCCCTGTCCGGGCCGTCGAAGGGCGCAGGGGGGAGCACCGGCGGCTGATAGCGGCGCTCGTAGCTTTCGGGCTCATCTCGATAGTCCTTCTTGCGATGGTAGTAAATTATCGATGGGAAACGCAGAGCTTGAAGGCGTCCTTGACATCGCACGCCGCCGGACCGGCCAACCAGCATCTGATCGAGCCGCTATGGGGTGATTTCCTGCGCTCGCAAGAGCCCACACTGGTCTCTTTCAGCAACACCCTGTTTCAGGGGACTGCCGAAACGGGAATGAGGCTGCTCAAACCGCTCGACTCGAATGAAGAGAACACCGGGTCAGTATTGAGCTTTGAAGGGTTGAACGCGGCGAAGGTTGACGGGCAGGCGGTCACCGAGCATTACACGGGCATCGGCGAGGTCATGGGGATCTATCACCTGGGCGATTTTTTTTACAGCACAGGCAAGTCGATTCGCGTGAAGCGGAGCCTGCTGGTCACCTGGGATGATCTTAAATCGGACAACATAGTCGTGCTCGGCTCGCCCGCGGAGAATTTCCTGCTGCGCAATCTCCCGCAAGAGCAGGACTTCGTCTTCCGTATCGTAAAGGATGAAAAACAGAACCCGGCCTACGGCATAGTCAACACGAAACCGAGGCCCGGCGAACAGGAGGTCTACCTGGCCAAACAGGAAGGGCCTTCGCGAAGCCAGATATCTGAAGATTACGCGCTTGTGAGCTTCCTGCGCGGCCTTGATTCAAAGAACCGCCTGATGATACTTGCCGGAATTACGACATTCGGCACTCAGGCCGCCGCAGAATATGTGACCAAGCCGGAGTACATAGAAGAGCTTATCTCAAAGCTGAATACTGCAAAAACGGGCCCGCCGAAGCTGCCGCCCTTTTACCAGATACTCGTAAAGGTGCAGGTCAAGGGAGGCGTGCCTGTCCGGATATCCTATGTAACCCATCACGAGCTGTAGCCTTCAGCCGTGGAGCTTTTTCAGATTCGCTCTTACGGCTTCGCCAGCCTCTGAAGTCGTAAGCGAGCCGCCTATGTCCTTCGTTGTCTGCCCGGCTCGGACCGTCTCTTCAACCGCTCGCTCCATACCTGCCGAAGCATCTTTAAAATCGAGGAAGTCGAGCATCATTGCCGAGGTGAGAATCGCGGCTATGGGGTTTGAGATGTTCTTGCCCGCAAATTGCGGCGCGCTGCCGTGGACCGGCTCGAACAGAGAGACCCTGCCCGGATGAATGTTTCCCGACGCAGCCATCCCAAGCCCTCCCTGAAGCGCGGCCCCGAGGTCGGTCACTATATCGCCGAAAAGGTTATTGGTCACGATGACATCGAACCGCGCGGGGTCGAGAACCATCCACATGGCGAGCACGTCTACGTAAAGGTGATTCGCTTCGATGTCCGGGTACCTCGAAGCGACCTCTTTGAAAGTCCTCTGCCAGAGATTGTGGCCGTAGGTGAGAACGTTCGATTTGTCGCTCATCGTGACCCGCTTGCGCGCGTGCTCCCTTGCGTACTCAAACGCCGCGACGATAATCCGCTCGACCCCCTTGCGCGTGTTTATCTCTTCCTGCACGGCTATCTCGTCGGGGGTCCCCTTTTTGAAATTCCCCCCCATGAAGACATACATGCCTTCCGTGTTTTCACGAAATACTACAAAGTCGACCTCTTTCGGGTCGCGCCCTTTGAGCGGGCACAGACGTGAATCGATGAGCTTGATCGGGCGAAGGTTTATATAGAGGTCGAGCCCGAATCTCATGCCGAGAAGAATATCCGCTGCGTGTTTGTTGTCGGGCACGCGCGGGTCCCCGAATGCGCCCGTCAGGATTGCGTCGAACTCGCTCGCGAGCATTTCGAGTCCGCCATCGGGCATCGTTACGCCTGTGGCGAGGTACTTATCCGCGCCCCAGTCGAAATCCCTGAGCGATATCTCGAAGCCGAATACTTCTCGCGCAAGCTCGATGGTCTGGACCGCTTCGTGGATGACTTCAGGGCCGATGCCGTCGCCTGCGATCACTGCTACGCGCTTCAAAAGAGACCCTCCGTAAGAGGCGATAAAAACTCAACTGCGGCAGATCACCGAACGCCCGCGCCGATTGAGTTTAACTTCTTGAAGATTTCAGGCAGGGCGCGTATGACCACATCTCCGACGATCTTCATACTCTCGCCGCTCACCTTGTCGAGCGTATCCTGGTTCGTATGCCAGTATGAATTGTTAGGCCCATAATTGAAGTCGATTATATCTATGACCGGCACGCCCGCATTCTTAAAAGGTATGTGATCGTCTGAGTAAGCCCCGTCCGCATTGAGGAAGTGTTTCCCGTACCCGATTGAGTGGGCAGTCTTCCAGATAATATCTATCAGCCAGGGGGTTGACTCGTAATCTTTCAGCAGGTCGAGGTTCTTGTCTCCGATCATATCGACGAGCATCAGGGCCTTGACTCTCTTTAACGTGCCGTCGGCGGTCATTCTTGCGACCATATGGCGGCTGCCGTATGTGTTATCGGTTCCGTCCATCGCGTTCCAATCGACGAAGGCTTCTTCACCGTCAAAAAAGACGAACCAGAGAGTGTATTCGGGCCGGATCTTTGAGAGAACGCGCGCCATCTCAAGCGCGGCGGCCGTGCTCGATCCGCCGTCGTTTGCGCCGACAAACCCCGGCTGCGACTTCGTATCGTAGTGGCCGGCTATTATGACCACGTCCTGCTTTTCACCCGGAAGCTCGCCTATGATGTTCTTCATAGGCACTGTCCCGCGCGGCGAGCGGGCGTCGAACGAGTCGGGAATGACCTTCAGGCCGTAGCTCTTCAACTCGCTTTCGATATATGCCTGGGTCTTCTTTATCGCCTCCGACCCCGGCGGGCGGGGGCCTATAGCAACCAGCTTCTTTACATGCTCGAAGGCGCGCGAGGCATCGAAATCGGTTATATTGTCTGTATAAGTGGAGGGGGCAATAAAAAAGAATAAAAAGAAGCCTATCGCCATCGCAGACAGGGCGCTCCACGACGGCTGCATTGGCTGGTTCATCAACAGACCTCCGGTTATCACGCAGTTGCAGGTGGCCGCTCAAATGAACTTGATCTGAGAGAGATTCTTTACCACCTTTTCATCGCCGGGCGAGCCAGTATTTCTAATACCCGCCATTCTACGCTCGGCGCCAAGCTGTTCGAGCGTAACCTGCTCTGTCCTTATGAAGGACACGTCGCGGAGATTTATCACAGTAGTGTCGCTGCACTGGCTCGGGTTCTCGCATGAAAACGAGCTGATGACCGCATAGCGGGTATCAGGCGTAATCGCGCGCGCGTCCAGGTGGTCGCTGAGTATGTACTGTATAACCTCCCCGTTACTGAACCTGACGTGAAGTTTGAAGAGAGGGTCTTGCAGATTAATGCTTTCACTCATGAAGGCTCCAATCTTAGTGACAAAATAAAGAAGAGATTACGCCCGCGCCCAGGCGGGGTCACGCATTTGGCGTTGCTTGATCGCCAGCCGGAGCCGGACCCGGCGAAGGCGAGCAGAGATCGTTTAAAGCCTTCCCGAGATCATCGACGAACTTCGAAGCCGACGAAGCAACGGCCCCGGCAACATCGCCTAAAAGGTCTACTTCCATTCCGATCAGAGTCGCCACTTTCTCATCGAGCGGCAACTCTGAAAAAGCCTTGCGCACCGCATCGCCAGCGCTTGCCTGAGCGTTTGCATCTGTTGTCATACTGCTATTACCTTCCTTTCTAAACTGAGTCCCGGCGCGGACCTGATTCCGCCGCGCGCCAGGCTCACATTATTGAAGCTACATTACGGGTACGTGTTGGTCAAGCTAGTGTAACTTGCGTCTTGTTCCCGATAATCTCTTTACGCTTTTTATACTCAGATATGTTCCTCGCGCCAGAGATGAACCGAGTAAGTAAAGCGTTACCGACGCGATCACGAATAGAAAATAATGTATCGCCAGAATGTACCTGTATTCGGTATGGAGAGCAGACTGCACGAGCAGATAATAAAGCGGGACGGCGAGCAAGAGCACGAGCGCCCTTCCTCTTCGCGCCAGGCTCATCAATATGATACCGGCCAGTATGAGCGGGACAATATACCTGGCGACGTAAAGGTTCTTCTGTATCGCCCGGACGAGGGCGCGCGCGCCGCCGGTCCAGGTATAAGGGGTAGGTCCGAACTCGACCAGCCTTGCCCGGCCAAGCTCTACAACAGGGGGCCGGTCGGACGCGCCGTTGTTGCTTATTGCAATAAGGACCTGGCTTCGGTCGCCGCTTGAAAAAGGAATCTCGATCATTCCAGGCGTTCGACGTTCGTCATCCTCCATCGGCTTGTCACGCCGAGCAGCCCTTTCCCGCCTCCTGCTCTCTCTTTGAGCCTCTTTCAAAGGGTCAGAGATTATCCCTGAGGCTAGAGCAATCCGCCGGTCGGCGCCGGTGACTTTGGCCGCCATCGGCCCTTGCAGGCTCAGGACAGTAATGGCGAGCAGGTAATCGGTATTCTCTTTAACAGAGATCGGCGCAGAAGCGAATTGATCGCCGAAGGTCGAATGATCTCCGGCGATCTGTACTTGATCCTTATCGCTCGCAACATGCACATTCCCATTAGGCGACAGAACTGTTCCGCCATCAAGCATCTCCGCCGGAGATGCAGACCACACTTCTACCGCATCCGAACTCGCGAGGTCATGATAAAAACCCGGCTCTGCTGAAACCAAAGGCACGCGGGCCGTATTGAACGGCCAATCGGACGAATTTGAATCGTTGTACGTCAGCATGAAGGCTGCCCGCTTTGCCATGACCTTGAGAAACCAGCCGGGATTTGATCGGATGACCTCAAGCCCGCGCGCCATTCTCGCCTGGTCGCGCTCTACGCCATCAGGCGCCCAGTTGTTTCCCGCATAGTCGGGCCGGTTGTGCCATTCGGCATCCTTTAGTTTTACATCTTCATCGTATTGAGGCATGCCGAACCTCTTTTCGGTGTCATAATCGGCTATGCCTTCTACCATGTTTAGCCCTGCTCCGATTGAGAGCGGAATGAAGCGATTGAACAGGACAAGATTCCGAATAGTTATCGGCGATATTACTACTATCATTGCTCCTACAAGTACCGCCGGGTAAAGCAGCCGCTTGCTGCGCTCGAAAAAGAAGAAAGTCACGACCGCAAGAAAAGGGGCCAGCAACATTGCATTTGATCTGAGCCAGCAGGAAAGGCCGAGGCATATGCCAGCAAAAACTACTGTCACAAATCGCGGCCTCCTGATTGCCCGTATTATTAGAAAAACCGCCAGAAGTGTGGGGATCACTGAAAGCGAATCAGGGCTCAGCCATAAAGAGTAATAGGCAAGGTGAGGCGATAAGGCCACAAGCAATCCCGCAATGCCTGCGACCGTAATTGGAAATAGCTCCATCGCTATGAAAAAGACCAGCAGGGCCGCCAGAGAGTCGCTAATAACCTGCAAGACTTTTAATCTTGTGTTTGAGCCGCTCGACGCATCTGCTCCGTACAGGATGGCCATAAGGATTGAGTAGCCGGGAGGGTGTATAACCATACGGGCATCACCTCGCTCGATCGGCTGATTCGGGAAGAGTATGCCTCCCTCTGTGAACATGCGCTCCGCTTCCCGCTGATAGTTAATGAGCAGCCCGTCAACAGGTGTACTTCGATCTCCAAACTCGGCGTGGGTGTCTTGCCAGTAGAATAATCTGGTCACTAACGCTGTAGAGAAGACAAGCGTCGATATCAATGCTAGAAGGGTATATTTCGTTCTGGGGTCAGGATACTGTTTCCGGCTATCTTGAAGCGATGATGATTCAATCAGCCAGGCCCTTGCCTTATGTGAATAGAACAGAAACGAATCCTTGAATGCCATATTAATAAGGCAACACTACTCCATCTCAGAGCCCTGATTTGATCCGCCCTTTAGCTCCCTCTTCAACAACTGTATCTGCCCCGCATGATAGAGGTCGTGCGATGCTATGCCGGTTATCAACTCCAGGTTTCTCACCTTGCTCCCTGCCGGTTTATATTCCAGGTCGCCTGCACTCAATCCGGCTACTGCCTCTCGCAAGCCCCTGTGCGTTTCGTTCAGCAAGGCCACATCTTTTTTCCATTCTGCTTCATCTGCTCCGCCCTCCGGGCGCTCGATCCAGTTCGAGCCTTTTAGTGGGAATGATCCTCTGGCCTCCGAAAGCAGCCGTCTCTTTACGACATATTTCCAATAGGCTGCGTGTATGACTATCTCCCAGATGTTGTGCCTCTCGGGGGACAGCCTCCACGTGGCATCGGCGGCGCGCATACCTCTTATCGCTCCTCTGAGGTTTGTACCGTGCCACGACTTATGATCGAAAGCCTGATCGATGAGGGCGAGCAGAATCGTGATTTGAGGGTCTGGCATGACGGGGAGAGCTTAGCACAACAGCCTATTCCTGGCACGTTGCCTTGAAAGGAATAAGAGAATCCTCTGTGTCCCCTGTGTCCTCTGTGTTTCAAAGGTAGTTACTCCCGCTTGCGCTTCTGTCGGTTGACAAGCATGACCGGCAAATCTATGCTTTTGCTTGCCGATGAGCTTTGGTGTCGGATTGCGTTATTTAAGAGCGAGCCCTCTCCCCAAGCCTTTTGGATGCTTGCTACGATTGTGAGTTTGAGGTTGACGAGTATTGATAGATAAATCCGCTTCCGACCTCCCCGCAACAAGTCCCAGCCGGGTAAAAACGATCACGGAGCGCATCATCTTATTCTCGCTCGTGATGTATGCGATTTTTGCCTCGCACTCTATAGCCCTGACGCAGGGCGCATATCTGCTCGGTCTCATCGCCTGGGGAGTGCAGCTTTTTGCGAGCAGGAGGTTTCGCCAGTCCCGCACGCCCGTCGACATTGCGATATTCGGGTTCTTCGCCTGCTGTGTCGTATCATCATTTCTGTCCTACGTTCCCCTGGTCAGCATAAAAGGGCTGCGTAGCCCGGCCTTCTTCTTCGCGTTCTATTTTGTTTGCCATAAGATTCCTTCTGTGCGATTTGCCAGGCTGCTTGGGATTGCGTTAATCGCTTCGTGCATGATCAATGTGGCATACAGCGCGGGCCAGGTTGCAGTAGGACGGGGCGTGCGAATAGATGCGATAAGACCGGACTCGCCGCTCGCTCGCCATAATCTCCAGGTGGGCGACGTCATACTCGAAGCCGATGGCCGGACAGTTAATAGCGTCGAAGAAATCCTGCACATGGTCGATTCACAGCGAGGGCGGCTTCGCATCAAGTACCAGCGGAACGAGACGGTTATCGACACGCTGGTGTCGAGGCGCGCAATAAAGAGATCGCCCGGCGAGGGGGACGATCAGCTCGGAATAACGGCGTCCAAGGGGCGGAATTTCCGGGTAAGCGGATTCTATAGCCACTACGAGACGTACGCGGAAGTGCTTCAGCTCATTGGAGCGCTCGCGGTCGGAATGCTCATCGCACACCCGAATAAGAGGACGAAGCAAGGATTGCTGCTCTGGGCCTCATCCATCCTGATTGCCGGAACCTTGATATTGACCTCGACACGGGCGGCAATAACGGGGCTGGCGCTCGCGGTTGCAGTCATGGCTATAGCGAGCGCGCGGCGACGAGCAGTGATAGCGGCGACGGTTGGAATATTGATTCTGATACCTATTGCTATTCTTGCGCTCGAACATTCGCGCGGCCCTTCGATCTTCGACCCCAATGAAGGGAGCACTACATACCGGCTTGAGGTCTGGCGCGAGGCGCTCACGCTTATAAAAGCCCATCCATTAGTTGGAATAGGCAAAGGCAGCGAGGGAGAGCTGAAGGACAGGCTCGGCCTCTATGACAACGGGAGACTGCCTCCCGGCCATTTCCACTCGACCATAATCCAGGTCGCCGCCTGGTGGGGGCTACCGGCGCTGGCTTTCTATTGCGCCTTCATGACTATATTCCTGCTTGAGACATGGAAGCTGGCGAAGAAGGCCAGAGACGAAGGGCAAAACGAAATCTGGGGTCTCGCCCTCGGCGGAATAGGGGCGATACTGGCATTCAACGTTAGCTCTCTGGTCCATTTCAATTTCGGTGACGGCGAGGTCGTTATGACGTTCTGGTTTTTGACAGGGCTGGTGTTTGCAATTCGCCGCCTGAGGCTTCAATCGCCTGTTCAGTCGAAACGAGAGCGTACCCAAGCGCCGCCATTAAAAAAAGGGTTAGATAGAAATCAACCCCCACCACAAGAAGCAGTCTCTGAATCGAGCTTCCGGGCAGCAGGGGCAAGACGAAATTCGTGATTGCTACGAGGACTACCACACGTTTCGCCAGACTGGCCGCAGGTCCGGTCTTATTGAAGGCGTAAAATGCGAGCGCGGCGACGGGCCAGATGAGCGCAATGAAGTATATCTTTGACGTAAGCGGCCCGACAAAAAGCATCACGCAGATCATCAGCCCCAGCTCAAGCATAACCATCAGGCCCGAATCATCCCTACTGTCTCGAAGAGGTCTGATCATGCACGGCGCATTCTCTGTGACGCTGGCGATCCTCTCTCTTATAATGCTGCCTCTCCAAATCAGGATGAGCCCGCACAAAAAGAAGATAGAGCCGACTGCATACCACAACAGGTCGGCTTCGCTTCTCGGAATCGAGGCTATATTCACAGCCGGATAGCGAGTGTCCCCGTCGACGCGCTTCGAGTAGTCGACTTCGGTCAGATACCGTCTGAGCTGGCCTTTGAGCGAAAGGTTGATCGGGCCGTTTGCTTCGTGAAAATCCTGATCGATTACGACATGATGAAACCAGTCGTCGAGCAGCTTGAGGTTGCGGTCGAAACCGAAATAGATCGAAGGCGCAATATTGAACGCAGCAACAAATCCCGCCACCAGCAACAGCAGGCTCCACCGTCTCTTTAGAGCGAAATAAGGGAGTATGAGGATTGGCGTGAGCTTCATAGTGATCGAGAGAGAGATGAGGGCCGCCGCAAGAGAATCCCTTCGAATGTAGTAGCAATAAAGACCGACAAAGAGCAAAAAGATTGCGAGAAGATGAACGTTGCCGTAATGCAGGATCATCACAAAGTACTGCGCGACGGCGAAGAAGGTCACCAGCCATACTTTTTTGAAGTTTCCGCTCGCGCCGAGCAGGCTCCGGAACGTGAAGACGCATCCTCCAATCTGGAGGATTGATAATGCGTACCAGATGTATGCCGCTTCTTTATAAGGTAGCAACCAGAGAGGGTAAAAAAGTAAAAGAAAGAGCGGCGGATACCTGTAATCCATAACCTGCCCGCGCGCAAAATCCGGGGCATACAGATCGGTCCTACCCGCCAGAAGCGAGCGGCCCGCCG
>DASTET010000835.1:0-4066 GCA_035709445.1 Blastocatellia bacterium
CGTTGCGGATTATGCCCTGTTCTTCATAAGCGCGCCCCACCATGAATCCCGTGATGTTTTGCAGAAAGATCAGCGGGATGTCCTGCTGGTTGCAAAGGTGTATAAACTGCGCGCCCTTGCCAGCAGACTCGCTCATCAACACGCCGTTGTTCGCAAGTATCCCGACCGGGAACCCATGAATCGAGGCGAAGCCCGTGACGAGCGTCGTCCCGTATTTCGCTTTGAACTCATCGAACCTCGATCCGTCTACGATGCGGGCGATAACCTCCCGGACCTCAAAAGGCACCCTGACATCAGCCGAGGCGATGCCCAGCAGCTCGTCCGCAGGGTAGAGAGGCTCTTCTGCGACGGTCGTTCGAGGCCTGGGCGGCGGGGCTGAAAAATGGCTCACTATGCCCCTTGCGATGCGCAGCCCTTCAAGCTCGTCTTCAGCCAGGTAGTCGGAGAGGCCCGATACCCGCGAGTGCATCTCGGCTCCGCCGAGCGATTCTTCATCTACGATCTCGCCCGTCGCCATCTTTACGAGAGGCGGGCCTCCCAGAAAGACCTGTGCCTGGTTCTTGACCATGATGACGTAGTCGGACATTCCCGGCAGGTATGCTCCTCCCGCGGTCGAGTTGCCGAACACGACCGAGATGCTCGGTATGCGCGCCTTTGACCGGCGGGTGATCTCGCGAAAGCCCCGGCCGCCGGGGACGAATATCTTGGCCTGCACCGGAAGATCGGCGCCGGCGGATTCGACAAGACTGATGCTCGGCAGGTGATTCTGCGTGCTGACATCTGAAAGCCTGCGGTTCTTCAACTGCCCGACATCGCTTACGGCTCCGCCTTTGACCGTCGCCTCGTTTGCGATGATCATGCATTCTCGCCCTGAAACCAGGCCGATCCCGCCGATCACGCCCGCCCCGACAAACTCGTTCTCCATATCGATCCCGGCCAGCGGCGCGATCTCAAGGAAGTAGGAGCCCTCGTCGAGCAGCATCTCGATGCGCTCGCGGGGGAGCAATCTGCCGCGCGCGAGATGCCGCTTGACGTACTTCTCGCCGCCGCCTTTCGTGGAGCGCGAAAGCTCGGCCTTGAGCCTTTCGACGGCCGTCTGCATCGCCGAGTAGTTGGACCGGTACTCTTCCGCCTCTGTGTTTATGGTCGTCTTTATCGGTTGCACGCCGCTCCTGTTGCAATTGCGATGCCCGCAGATAGCTGATACCTTAGCGAAGTTTCGAGACAATAATGAACCGGGTTTCTGATTGTCAAGATGAACAGTATGAAGTCGGTCGAGATGAGCCAGAAAGAATAAACGCAGAGGACGCAGAGTATTGTTCAGGCCTCTGCGATCCTCTGCTGTAAATATAGAGGAGAATCACATGAAGACACTTGCGGAAGACTATCTTGATTACTCGGGCCGCGACGATCTGCTGAGCGGTGGCGTGAAGTTGATTCCCATCCGCACGCCAGGGGGCGACTTTCGCGTATGGACCAGGCGGGTCGGCAACAACCCGACGATCAAGCTTCTTCTCCTGCACGGCGGGCCGGGCGCGACGCACGAATACTTCGAAGCTTTCGACAGTTACTTTCCCGCCGCAGGCATAGAGTACTACTACTACGACCAGCTTGGCTCGGCCTATAGCGACCAGCCCGACGCGCCGGAGCTTTGGGAGATACCGCGCTTTGTCGAAGAGGTCGAGCAGGTAAGGCAGGCGCTGCGGCTCGATCAAAGCAATTTCTATCTGCTCGGCCACTCGTGGGGCGGCATCCTCGCCATCGAGTACGCGCTCAAGCATCAGCATCACATGAAGGCGCTAATCATCTCCAACATGATGGCGAGCATACCGGCCTACAACGAGTACGCCAACAATGTGTTGATGCCGGAGATGGACCAGGCCGCGCTGGCGGAGATCAAGCGGCTTGAAGGCACAGGGCAGTACGAGGACCCGCGCTACTTGGAGCTGCTGATCCCACATCACTACGAGCAGCACGTCCTGCGCATGCCAGAGGCTGAGTGGCCCGATCCGGTGAAGCGAGCGTTCAAGCATATAAACACGGAGATATACGTCCCGATGCAGGGGCCGAGCGAGCTTGGGGCCAGCGGGAAGCTCGTCGACTGGGACCGCACGGAAGATCTGGCGAAGCTCGCCGTGCCGACCCTGGTTATCGGCGCGGGGTTCGATACCATGGACCCGTCGCACATGGAAATGATGGCGAGCCGTGTGCAGAAGGGACGATACCTTTTCTGTCCGAACGGGAGCCACATGGCGATGTATGATGACCAGAAGGTGTACGTGAACGGGGTAATCCAGTTCATACGGGACGTCGACGCAGGTCGCTTTTGAGTCGGTCGGTCCGGCAATCGCCCGCCGAAAAGCCGCGAACGGCTCATCGCGCGAGCCACATCTTGATCGAACGAGTAACCAGATCGGAGGCATCCTGTTGGACGAAGTGTCCCGCGCCGGGAACAGTCACAAGCGTGAGATCCTGCTCCAGCCACTCCCACGTGTTATTGAGGGCCCCCGCAAGAAGCGCCGTGTCCTTCAAACCGTGGATCATCAACACAGGCGCCTTGACCTTTACGACGGGCGATCTGTCTTCGGTGTAGGGTTCCCTCGGATAATTGCGCTTATAGTAGTTGAGCATTGCCTCGAAGTCAGAACGATTAAAAGCCTCAACGTATCTCTTTCTGGCTTCCGGGTCCCTGACCCAGCGGGCCAGCCCCTCGGCGGTCAGTTGTTTGTGGGCATCCGCCTTCTGAAAGTTCCGGGCGTACTGGCTGTTTTGCTGTTGTTGCGGATTGTTGGCCAGCTCGCGGCTGAGCCCCTTAGGGTGCGGTAGGTTGAGGATGATTAGCTTTTCAACCACCTCCGGCCTGCTCATGGCCAGAGTCCAGGCGACGATGCCGCCCCAATCGTGGCCGACTATAATAGCTTTGTCGCGGCCAAGATGTTTGATCACCGCGGCCACGTCGCCGACCAGCAGACCCATATCATAATTCTCAACCCCTTTCGGCTTGTCGCTCAGGTTGTAGCCCCGCTGATCAATTGCCACCACCTGATGGCTCGACGAGAGGGCTTCCATCTGATCGCGCCAGGTGTACCAGAAATCAGGGAACCCATGAATCATGACGATGAGCGGCCCTTTGCCTAAACTGGCATAATGAATCTTTACACCATTGCTGTCAGCGTAACCATGCTCGACACGTTTATCGAGGTCTGAACCTGCCAGCGCGAGCTGGCCCGTAAGAGTTAGCGCCGCCGCGAGACCGAGGGCTAAAAGAGATCGCTTCATCTTGGTTCTCCTTGATCGATTCATTCATCGCCGTTTGTCTGCGCGCCGTCGCAGATAACTTGCCGGCACCGAGCGTCACGGATTTTGAGGTCCGTGACGCCGGCGGGGGAAACATCTCACTTACTTATTGAGCGCAGCTATTCGCGCGGAGAGCCGTCCGGCCTCGTGACAGCTAAGGCAGGTGATACCTGTGCTGGCAGCAGTCTCGGGGTTCTTCTTCCATTGCTTTGCAACGGGCTCGTAAGGGGTGTCGCGCAACAGCTCGAGCATCTTGTCGAGGTACCTCGTCATCTCCTCGGTGCGACCGGTTCGCTGGGCAGACTGCGCAAGCCCGCCCAGAAGCTCGCCCTTGATATGAAGAGGCAGCTTGTCGACGATGGGGGACTGCTGTTTCCACAGCACAAGGTAAGAGTCGTATGCCTGGGACCAGGCTGCGGCGCGTTCCTCCTTCGGCAGCCGGTCGGCAAAGATCGCGAAGCTGCCTCCCGTCACTGCAGCCACTCCTCCACCCTGCGGGCTTAGCTGGCGAGCCTGCGAGAAAAGGTCGAGCGCGAGCCGATAATTCCGCTGGAACTCGTCCTTGCGGTTCTCTTCGTGAGCGCGCACGGCGCGATAAAGGGTCGCGCCTGCTTTCCAGGCCAGCAGATCGGGTTTATCGGAGGGGCGTTTTTCGAGCAGCACCTCGATGCTCTTTTCACCCCGGGAGAAACGATCCATATCATCGACTAAAAAACCGGCGAATATATCCTCACGAACAAGTGTGTGAACAGTAAGCCGGGTGTCCGAA
>DASTET010000836.1:0-2434 GCA_035709445.1 Blastocatellia bacterium
GTCATCCATAAAGACCACGTGTGCGCTGCGCCAGATGCTTGCCGGTATTGTGCCTTTTGCAGCCGGCGTGATGAGCACTTTAAAGCGCCGGTCGTCGGCCAGAACGGGGAGACTGTCGAGCAGCCGCCAGGCGATCCCGCTCGCCTGCCCTGCGCCTGAGCGGTCCCTGCCCTGACCAACATCTTCCGCATACCCCGCTCTACTGCCCCGGCCCAGCCTGCCGAGCAACGACCATTTCGACGCGCCCTTATTCGCTTGATCGGACGCGTCATCCCCGGCGACCACGGCAGGCTCGAGTGTCGCAAGCGAGCGCAGTATCTTGTAAAGGTGCTCGTAGCCCGACCCGGAAGCGACATTGCGCTGGTCGTCCGGGGTTATCAGCTCGACATCGGCCCGCTCCAGTATGAAGTGATTCGCAAGCGAAGCCGCCATAACTATAGCGCGCTCGAATTTCGCCTCGAATTTATCGTCATCCGCCGATTCGGGCCGCGCAGTGTCGAATACTATTGTAAGCCGCCACTCGTCTTCGCGCATGTGCTCGCGCACCATAAGGTCCGTAGATTTCGCCGTAGCTTTCCAATCGATGTTGCGCAGGTGGTCCGACGGGTTATAGCGACGTATGGCATACAGGTCGTCGCCCGAGCCGCGCGCGTGGCTCTGTATCCGCCCCGCGAGCATAGGCAGCGCGTGATAAAAATCATCGAGCCCCTGCGGCTTCGGATATACAAGGATCTCGCCCGACGCATCGATCCTGCGCCACTTCTTGAAGAATCCCGCCGGGAACTTGGTTGATATGCGAAACCCCGTGATGGGGTAGCGGCCCCTCCGCTCGAAAGTGTGCTCGACGCGCAGCCGCGCGCTCGTGCGCGCCGGGGCGAGCACGAAATAGGCCAGCTTTCCGACCTCGTATTTCTGAGACGGCGGCTCGGACCTGGCCCGTTTCGGTTTAGGCTCGTCTTTCTGTTCTTCCTCGTCGTCTTGCGGTCCTATCTCGTCGGCCAGCGCCTCGACCATCATGCTGTAGCTCGGCATGAGCCGTTTATGATTTATGATGGTGACGGTAATATTGGCAGGCTCGCCCGCGAATATATGGTCCGGGAACCTCAACTGCACCGATATATCGGCAAGCGACATGCGGGCTATGAGGTTTGCGGCTATTAGGAACGCCATCATCGCCGAGAAGACGAGGTAGAGCAGGTTATTGCCGGTGTTCCAGGCGGCGAAAGCGATAACGGCAAGAAAGACGATAAAGAGCAGCCCTTCGACCGTGACCGAGGTCCGCACCGCGAACCGGAGAATTTCGAGACGGACATTGCGAGCAAGACGCGGGATGATGTAAAGCGCGCCGAGCAGCGCCAGAAGCAGAGATATTGCCGCCGCAATCGCAGCCTGAAGCGCCTGGTTTCGCTCGGCGGCAATCGAGCTTAGCAGCGCGATGATGAACGCTATGCCGAGAAAGAATGCGGTTATAAAGAAATCGCGCCAGGCTTGCCGGTTCATATACTACCTTCGGTCACAGGCCAGGGATCATAGCGGAACGCTCACGGTCTTGAGTATCTCCTTGAGGGCAGCTTCCGCTTCGTCGGACCGGCGCAGTCCTGTCGAGTAACGAGAATTGACCACGATGCGATGGGCGCATATGGGGATGACCAGCCGCTTTATATCATCCGGGATCACGTAGTGGCGGCCCTTGACGAAAGCGAGCGCCTGCGACGCGTGATAAAGCGCCAGGCTCCCGCGCGGGCTCACGCCGAGGTCGAGGATCTCGGCCTCGCGAGTGGCGCGCACTATGCGAATGAGATAATCGATGAGCGACTCATCTACGGTCACTTCGCGGACCTCGTGCTGCAACGTCAGCACGTCTTCGCTGTGCATTACCGGGATGAGATGTTCGAGCGCCGAGTTGAGCGACTGCTGTCGCAGGATCGTCTTTTCGTCTTCGGCATCGGGGTACCCCATCCGAAGCCGCATCATGAATCGGTCGAGCTGCGACTCGGGAAGCGGATATGTGCCGTGGTGCTCGATGGGGTTCTGAGTTGCGAGCACTATAAACGGGCGCGGCAGTTGATAGGTCACCTGCTCGACTGTTACATGCCCTTCGGCCATCGCTTCGAGCAGAGCCGACTGGGTCTTGGGCGTGGTCCGATTGATCTCGTCGGCGAGTATGACGTTGGCGAAGATCGGCCCCGGCTTGAAATCGAACGTCGCCTGACGCTGATTGAAGACTTCGAGCCCAAGTATGTCCGACGGCAGCATATCGGAGGTGAATTGAATCCGCTGGAATGTGCAATCGAAGCTGCGCGCGAGCGCCTGCGCGAGCGTGGTCTTGCCCACGCCGGGCACGTCTTCGATCAACAGGTGCCCCCCGGCCAGCAGCGAGACGAGCGAAAGCTCGACGACTTCGGACTTGCCCCGTATAACGCTCTCGATAGTG
>DASTET010000837.1:0-6312 GCA_035709445.1 Blastocatellia bacterium
CCTCGGCGCGGGAAAGAACGACGAAGCGATTGCGGTCTTCAAGACCAACGTCGAGCGTTACCCGGCTTCCGCCAATGTGTATGACAGCCTTGCCGAAGCTTATGAGAAGAAGGGACAGCTCGATCTGGCGAAACCGCTTTACGAGAAAGCCTACACGCTCGGAAAGAAGAACAACGATCCCAATGTCGGGATATACAAAGCCAACTTCGAAAGGTTGAGCGAAAAGACGAAGCAGGGAGACCCTGCGGCTAAAAAGCAGTAACAGGCTCGACAAGAAGTTTGAGGCGGGCTCCATTTTCATCGCAGAGGACGCAGAGGCGCGCAGAGGAAGAATAAACCCTCTGCGCGCCTCTGCGGTTAGAAATCCTTCTTCAAAGTGAAGCGAGCGCCGCATCGAGCGCGGCGACAAGCTCGTCGATGTCTGACTTGCTTGCGACGAGCGGCGGGCCTATGCGGATCACATTGCCGTAAAGGCCGCCCTTGCCGATCAGCACGCCGCGTTTTCGCGTCTCTTCAAATACCCGAAGGACGGTTTGCGGGTCGGGCTCTTTCGTGTTGCGGTCCTTTACGAACTCTATCGCCTGCATCAGCCCCATCCCGCGCACGTCGCCTATGACCGCGTATTTGTCCTTCAGCTCTTCGAGCCGCGAGCGAAGATAATCGCCGACGACGCGCGCGTTGCGCGGCAGGTCGTTCTCTTCGATCACTCGAATGGTCGCGAGCGCCGCCGCGCAGGTCACAGGATTTCCGCCGAAGGTCGAAAACGTAAGCGACGGGTACTTGTCGGCGATCTCAGCTGTTGCCGTCGTGCAGCCGATTGGCGAACCGTTGGCCATTCCCTTTGCAAAGGTCATCACCTCAGGCTCGACCTCCCAGTGCTCTATCCCGCACCACCGGTCGCCGGTCCGTCCCCACCCGGTCTGCACTTCGTCGCATATGAATATGCCTCCATAGCGGCGGATGATCTCGGTGACGACTTTGAAATAATCTTTCGGAGGCGTGATAAAGCCGCCCACGCCCATAATCGGCTCGGCGATAAATGCCGCGATCTCGCCCGTCGTCGAAGTCTGTATGAGCTCTTCGACATCGCGCGCGCATTCCATCGCGCAGGAGTCAGGCTTCAGCCCGAACGGGCAGCGATAACAATAAGGCGCGTGCGCGTGGACTATGCCGGGCATAAGCGAAGCGCCGTGCTTCCACTGCGCATGGCCCGTCGCGGTCATATTCATGACCGAGCGCCCGTGATAGGCGTGTCGAAGCGCGATGATCTCCGTGCGGCCCGTGTATATCCGCGCGAGCACCATGGCGGTCTCGTCAGCCTCGGTCCCGCTGTTCGTGAAATAGCTCTTTTGCAAACGGCCCGGCGTTATGCGCGCAAGCTTCTCCGAAAGCTCGACCGCCGGGCGATTTATATAAAGCGTCGAAGTATGGGCGATGGCCCTGACCTGTTCGCTCACGGCCTGGACCACTTCGGCGCGAGCATGGCCGACGCTGGTAGTGAGCACTCCGCCGAAGCAATCGAGGTAGCGGTTGCCGTCCGCGTCCCAAACTTCCATCCCTTCGCCATGCGAAAGCGCGAGCGGGTGCTCGTAATATGTCGCGGCGCAGGGCCAGACATACTCTTTCTGTCTGGCTATGAGTTCTTCAGTCGACGAATCTGCTTTTGTGTTTTGAGCGGTCATTGTTGCCTCCGAGAGAATTGCAGTAGAGAAGACGAGCGGGCTTTATTAAACAACAGCCCGGAGCGAGCGTCAATGCTGGCGTCGATTGGAAAAGGCCGCAGATATACGCCGGTAAACGCGGCCTCAAAAACTCTACTCAGCGCGGAAAACCGCCGGCCTTCATAACGCGCCTCGCCTGAAGGATGTGACGCCGCTCGTGCGTGACGATGATGCGATAGCTGTCCATCAAGCTATAAGTGATAAGCCCGGAGACCGGCGAAGAGATTATGATCCGGTCAACCTCCATGACGGAGGTCTCCTTCATGAACCTTATCAGCCGGTCCTGCTCGTCGACGAACTGGCCGATTATGTATTCATCTATAGAGCTGCTGGTCGGTCTGAATATCGGGGGCGCTTTCAGCTTATTGGGCGAATCGGGCTCCAACGTCTTTATAAGAATCTTTCCCCACACGGCGGGCACCACAGGTATCCTCTCCCAGAGCGTCTTCTTCTTCTCCCTTCGGATGATCTTTTCAAATGTCGGGTAGTAGGACTGATTCGACTTGATAAGATGATCGAAGCACTGGCCGATGCTCCACCGGTCCTCGCCAGGCTTCCAGTTGATCTGCGCTGCGCTCAGCTCGCCGAATGTCTGCTCGGCGTCGCTGGCGATCTCTCCGGCCACGGAAATCAGCTCGGATATGCTGCTGCCGCTGATGTCTCGATTCATCTCAGCCTCCGCAGGTCCTCATTTCATAATCTCCAGAAAGCTGGTGAGCATCCGCTCGGTCATGCCCCATATCAATCCCTGTTCCGAAGGATAGGCCGGCCATGTGCGCGCGCTCCCTTCAATGATCAGCTCGAAGACCTCAGACCGCCCTTTCGTCCTGAGGTGATCGACCGATATCCAGAAAGCCGCGTCAATCTCGTGATTGAGCGAGAGCAGCCGCGCTTGCATATCCTCTTCGGCTACGTGGAAAGCGTCGGGAGCGACAAAGACAAACGGCGTGACATCGATTTGAGGGATGAGCGGGTTTCGGCTCTTGATAGTGTCGAGCCGTCCCAGCACCTGTCCGCCGCGAGAGAGATCGATGCCCACCTCTTCGCGCGTTTCGCGTATGGCCGTTGCCAGCATGTCTGTGTCGCCAGCCTGCCAGCGACCTCCGGGCAGCGCCAGATTGCCCGACCAGTGATCGCGAGGGTTGATTGCCCGCTTTATCAATAACACCTCGGCAGAGTCCAGATATTTTCGCAGGATCAGCGCGACCGCTGCCTGACGGACAGCCGTTTCGCCGGGCCTGAGCTGGTCGGCCTGAGCCAGCTTCGACCTTAGCTGCTCGAAGAGTGAATCGACCTCGTCCATTGATGGTTATTGTATTACAGGTCGTTGCATAAACAGCTTTACTTTTCACAGGCTCAGCCCAGCGCCTGCAAAGAACGATTGAATTACCCCTGGCTTACGCCGCAAACGCACGATGGCCACATTGAGTTCATAATCAAGATCAAGCAAGTCCAAACAACAATGATTTCTCGTCTCAACGAAATTGAGTTGATTCCATACTCCTTCAGCCCGATTCAGTTCCGGCGCATAGCCCGGGAATTGTTCGAGGTGAATATGTCTGGCTCCTCCCTTGGCCAGAAACCCTTTGACCTCCCGTCCTCGATGAATGGGCGAACCGTCCCATATGACCAAAAGCAATTTCCCGGTTCTGCGCAGCAGATGTTTCAAAAACAGCACACTTTCTATCCCACACATCGCTTGCTTGCGCACCATCGTCAACAACCCTCCTCTTGGCGTTATCCCGCTCATCACCGAAAGGTGATCGCGGGTCTGAAAAACTAGCAATATAGGGGTATTGCCGCAAGGCGCGCAGGTCTTAACGACCCCCGGCAGCAGGTAGAATCCCGATTCATCCACGAAAACAAGGGTTCTATCTTCCAGCGCCGCTTTTATTTGAGTTCAGGCCATACATCAGCACGCCACCTCGCAATCTCTGCCTCATCGCGTTGTCGGGCACGATCAATCGGTTTTTGCGGTGTCCACCCAGGCTGCTTGAGCAATCGCGAGAGGTGAGCTTTAAGGTATGAGACATCGAATTCCTGCTTGATGACCCTGGCGATGCGCGCACAAGTGCACAGATCGCCTCGAAAGCCATATGCCTCAACGCCAAGCGAAAAGAAGTCAGGGATCAAATTTAACTGTGATTCGATAAGCCGCCATGGTGAGCCGGGGCGGGGGCGAGAAAGCAAGGGATTCTGGCCATCTTCACGTGCGGCTTTCAACCATGAACTGAGAGCCATTTTGATACAGCTAAAGCCTCAACAATTTGCTGTTGCTTGCATCCTTTTATGCAACGCTCAGTAGGGTCAGATTCGCATTGTTGAGCGCCCGAGACTTGCATGAAAACAATAGTTGATTGCAAATCGGGAAGTTCAGAAGTTTGCGGCGCAGAAGTCCGCTGCTGCGGACTTCTGCGCACCCTCGCCAGGCTCACCGAATTGCCCGGACAAAACCGCTGCCCAATCCACTTGCCAGATAAGCCAGGTTACAATCCAAAGGCGCGCACCAGGAATGCAGCCATCTGCCCCCTCGACACCTCAAGTGTCGGGCAGTAATTCCCACCTCCACATCCTAGCGTGATCTGTCGAACGGCCATCTCCTCAATGTGCCCATAGAACGCATTCGTCGGAGGCACGTCCGGGAAGCGCTGCATCGCTGGCACAGGCGGTATGTATCCAGGCTCGTGCAGCGCCCGGATAATAAATGCAGCCATCTGGTCCCTCAGCACCGGGTCAGTAGGGCAGTACATATTAGCCGCGCATCCCAGCGTGATCTGACGAAGCGCCATCTGCTCGATGAAGGCGTAGAAGGGATTCTCAGGCGGCACATCTGCGAACCGCTGCATCGCTGGCGGCGGCGGGCTGAAATCGCCCAGCGCCCGGATGATGAATGCAGCCATCTGCTGGCGGGTGACCGCCTGGTCGGGACCGTAGAGGCCGCCGCCGATCCCAAGCGTGACGCCTCTAGCCGAGAGCTTGCCAATCTCGGTGTAGAAGGGATGACCGGGCGGAACATCGAGAAACGCCGCTCCCTGGTAGAGGGTGTAGGTCTGGCCGGCGATCATCAGCGTGCCGGTGCGGTTCGTGGTATTGGTGTGTGCGGCAACGGTGTAGGTCACCGTGCCATTGCCGCTGCCGCTTGCGCCAGCGGTGATTGTGACCCAGGGGACATCGCTGCTGGCTGTCCAGGTATGGTCGTTCGGGGCAGTGACGCTCACACTGCCAGAGCCGCCGGTAGCCGGGAAGGACTGGTCGGTCGCGGAAAGGGCCAGTTGTGTTCCATCGTATCTGGCCAGGGCGAAGCTCGTGCTGCTGCCTTGCGTGGCAGATCCAGCCGCAATGATCTTGCCATCACTCTGCAGCTCAACAGCTAAAGCTCGGTCATCTTCAGTGAAGAAATCGGTAGTGACTTTGCCGCCGGTGCCGAAGCTGGTATCCAGGCTGCCATCGCTGTTGTAGCGCGCCAGCGCGAAGTCGTTAATGTCGCGCCTGCCCTGGTTGGCAAATCCAGCCGCAATGATCTTGCCATCGCTCTGCAGCGCGACAGCAAAAGCCTGGTCATCAAATCCAAAGAAATCGGTAGTGACTTTGCCGCCAGTGCCGAAGGTCGCATCCAGACTTCCGTCGCTGTTGTAACGTGCCAGCGCGAAGTCCCTGCTGCTGCCCTGCCCGACACTGCCAACCGCGATGAACTTGCCATCGCTCTGCAGCGCCAGGTCGCTAGCGGCGGAACTTCCTTCCATGAAATCGGTCGTGACTTTGCCACCCGAGCCGAAGGATAAATCCAGATCCCCATCCGCCGCCAGAATCCCGACTGGCAGGGTTGAGGCAAACAGTACGCCAACCACCACGAAGACCAGCGTAATGGTAAGCTGTCTTCTCATACTATCTCTCCTGACCATAAATATACCTCCTCAGCAGCCTTCGGCTCTCTGGCTTCTGAATTGCCCCTGAGCCGGAACAAGCCGCAAGTAACGTGCTAGTCACAATGAACGATATTGGTATGAAGATCTTCACAGGCACCTCCCTTTCATGGAAAGTTACAGATTTTGTTATCAACAGGGGGGAAAGCCTATGTAATTTTTGCTTGCGTTTTCTAAGCCGTGCCGAAGGCAGTCGACAGCAACACTAGGACGAGAAGAAGGATGGCGGCGTAGAACACCAGCTTTAGCACGCCGGAAGCAATCCACACTACCACGCGGAGCAGGGGCATGAGCAGCAAGCCACCGATAGCGCAGAGCACCGCCATGCCGACGATCGGCAATCCGTTGGCGGCTCCAAACACGACCCCCAGCATCACTAAGAGCAGGACGCAGAGCAGCGTCCCGCCCGACCCCCCAGTCTGCGGCCGCGATCTTGGCGTAGCGACGACGGGCTGGCCGACGGGCGGGTCGAGCTGATGGACGTGGCCCAAGCCTCCACAGGTGTAACAAATCTCGGTCTCACCGATCATCCCTAACGACGACGCGCTCTTGATGGTCCGACCGACTCCCGAACAGGTTGAACACTGTCTGTAGCCCATCGAATCCTCCTAAGAAATCTGCGGTTTCTAGCTTCTGCAGCCGTCCCGTACGGGGGATCCCTGCACACT